>NZ_VUKI01000001.1:0-80876 GCF_008385775.1 Staphylococcus sp. GDX7P312P
TCAGTGTTAGAGCTATCGGCTGTTTACAGATCTGTCGTAGTTTCGATTCCTACCTGCGTAGCCATGGCTCCTTGGTCAAGCGGTTAAGACAACGCCCTTTAACGGGGGTTACACGTGTTCGAGTCCCGTAGGAGTCACCATTATTGGAGAATTAGCTCAGCTGGGAGAGCATCTGCCTTACAAGCAGAGGGTCGGCGGTTCGAACCCGTCATTCTCCACCATTTATATGTCGGAGGGGTAGCGAAGTGGCTAAACGCGGCGGACTGTAAATCCGCTCCTTCGGGTTCGGCAGTTCGAATCTGCCCCCCTCCACCATTCTAATGGGCTATAGCCAAGCGGTAAGGCAACGGACTTTGACTCCGTCACGCGCTGGTTCGAATCCAGCTAGCCCAGCCATTAGAGCCATTAGCTCAGTTGGTAGAGCATCTGACTTTTAATCAGAGGGTCAGAGGTTCGAATCCTCTATGGCTCACTTATTAGCACTCCTAATCAGGAGTGCTTTTTTTTTATAAAATTAAATAAAAGTATTATAGAGTTTATCTATTTGAAGATTGATTATATTAGGAATAAATCATTAATCAATTGCTGATTAATTGAATAATCTACTTTTTTTAATACAATTTATTTGTTCATATGACAGTTGTAATTATCATTGGTATAATTATGACTATGGAAAATATATTCGGAGGAGATGCTATGGATTTTTCCAACTTTTTTGATAATCTTAGTACATTAAAAATTGTAACGAGTGTGCTGGATTTACTTATAGTATGGTATGTCCTTTATCTTCTCATAACTGTATTTAAAGGAACCAAAGCAATTCAATTACTTAAAGGTATTCTTTTTATTGTAATTGGTCAACAAGTGAGTAAAATTCTAAATTTAACTGCTACATCTAAACTTTTTGATATTGTAATTCAATGGGGTGTTCTTGCGCTTATTGTTATTTTCCAACCCGAAATAAGAAGAGCATTGGAGCAGTTAGGTCGTGGAAGCTTATTTAAACGTTATACTAATACATACAGTCATGATGAAGAAAAGTTAATTGAAGCAGTATCGAAAGCTGTTCAATATATGGCTAAAAGACGTATTGGTGCTTTGATTGTTTTTGAAAAGGAAACGGGATTACAAGATTATATTGAAACGGGTATAGCGATGAATTCTGAAATATCTCAAGAATTATTAATTAATGTATTTATACCAAATACGCCACTACATGATGGTGCAATGATTGTTCAAAATTCTAAGATTGCTAGTGCAGCTAGTTACTTGCCCTTATCAGATAGTGCTAAAATTTCTAAAAGTCTAGGAACTAGACATAGAGCTGCAGTGGGTATCTCTGAAGTTTCAGATGCATTTACAATTGTTGTTTCAGAGGAAACAGGTTCAATATCTGTAACTTTTGATGGTAAATTACGTAGAGATATCTCAACTGAGGTATTTGAAGAATTATTAGCCGAACATTGGTTTGGCACACGCTTTCAAAAGAAAGGTGTGAAATAAGATGCTAGAGAGTAAATGGGGTCTCAGATTTATTGCTTTACTATTGGCAATCTTTTTCTATTTATCAGTTAATAATGTATTTGGAAATATTTTTAGTAATGATAATTTATCACAAAATTCATCTAAAACAATTGAAGATGTACCTGTTGAGATAATCTATAATTCCAAAGATTTACATGTAACTAAAGCTCCTGAGACTGTTAATGTAACTGTTTCAGGTCCACAATCTAAATTATTAAAAATCGAAAACACCGATGATATCAAAGTTGCAGTGGATTTATCCAACGCTAAAGCCGGAAAATACAAAGAAGACTATATCGTTAAAGGCTTAAGTAATGATATTAATTACAATGTTAAACCTAAGCAAGCTTATGTTACTTTGGAAAATAAAGAAACTAAAACGATGCATGTTCAAGCAGATATAGGGAAAGATGATATAGACCCAAACTATAAAGTGAAAGACAGTTCTGTTGAGCCTAATTCTGTCAAAGTAACTGGAGGACGAGAACAACTTAAGAAAATCGCATATTTAAAAGCTACTTATAAAGAAGCTAACAAATTAAGTCAAGATACTTCTGATGTAGCAGATGTTACTGCTTTTGATAAATCATTAAATAAATTAGATGTTAATATACAGCCTAATGAAGTCAAATTAAATGTTACACTCCAAGAATATAGCAAGAAGGTTAAAGTTAAAATTAATAAAAAAGGCAGTTTACCTGATGGTGCTAGCTTGGAGGATATAACACTTGATGAGAATGAGATAGAGATTTATGGTAATAGAGATGATTTACAAGATATCAATGAGATAGAGGCAAATGTTAATCTTAATAATATAACTGAATCTACAGATCAGAATGTTCAATTAAATTTACCAGATAAAGTAAAGAAATCTGATCCAGATGAAATAACAGCACATATTAGCTTAAAATAACAAATTAAAAAGGAGTATTAATGATGGGAAAATATTTTGGTACTGATGGAGTAAGAGGAATAGCCAATAAAGAGTTAACACCTGAATTGGCATTTAAGTTGGGTCGTTATGGTGGTTATGTATTAGCACATAATGAAGGTGCTGACAGACCAAAAGTTTTAGTTGGTAGAGATACACGTGTGTCAGGTGAAATGCTTGAATCTGCATTGATTGCAGGATTAGCTTCAATTGGGGCTGAAGTTATGAGATTAGGTGTTATATCTACACCTGGAGTAGCTTATCTTACAAGAGAAATGGGAGCTGAATTAGGTGTAATGATTTCAGCTTCGCACAATCCAGTGGCTGATAATGGAATTAAGTTCTTCGGTGCAGATGGTTTTAAATTATCTGATGCTCAAGAGGAAGAGATTGAAACATTATTGGATCAAGAAAATCCTGATTTACCAAGACCAGTAGGAACAGATATTGTACATTTTTCTGATTACTTCGAAGGTGCTCAGAAATATTTAAGCTACTTAAAATCAACTATTGATGTTAATTTAGAAGGATTAAAAATCACACTTGATGGTGCAAATGGTTCTACATCAGCACTAGCACCTTTCTTATTTGGAGATTTAGAAGCTGATACTGAAACAATTGGCTGCAGCCCAGATGGTTATAATATTAATGATAATTGTGGATCAACTCATCCTGAATTATTAGCTGAAAAGGTTCTTGAAACTGAAAGCGACTTTGGTTTAGCATTTGATGGCGATGGTGATCGATTAATTGCTGTTGATGAAAAAGGTAATATTATTGATGGTGACCAAATCATGTTTGTTATTGGTCAAGAAATGCATAAAAACCAAGAATTAAACAACGATATGATTGTTTCTACTGTTATGAGTAATTTAGGCTTCTATAAAGCTTTAGAAAACGAAGGTATCAAATCTAATAAAACAAAAGTTGGAGATAGATACGTAGTAGAAGAAATGAGAAAAGGCAACTACAACCTTGGTGGTGAGCAATCTGGACATATTGTTATGATGGATTACAATACTACAGGAGATGGCTTATTAACTGGTGTTCAATTAGCTGCTGTTATTAAAATGAGTGGTAAACCTTTAAGTGAGTTAGCTGCTCAAATGAAAAAATATCCGCAATCTCTAATCAATGTTAAAGTTACAGATAAGCATCATGTAGAAGAAAATGTAGATGTTAAAAAAGTGATGGATGAAGTAGAGACTGAAATGAATGGTGAAGGTAGAATTTTAGTTAGACCTTCAGGTACAGAACCATTAGTTCGTGTAATGGTCGAGGCTTCAACTGATGAAGATGCGCAACGTTTTGCACAGCGAATTGCTGATGAAGTTCAATCTAAAATGGGCTTAGAGTAACCAATTTAATAAACCAACTTTCGTTTCCCTTCAAAGTTTACATTTAATGTGTAAGTTTGAAGGTTTTTTTAATCTTTAATTAACGGTTCTCATTAAAGCGCTTTCATTTAATTGGTTGCGATATTGTTCGGTAATAATTTAATAATTAGAAACAATTATTATGTATTTTAGAAGATTACAAAAGATATTTATTTTAAATTTTTACTAAAAAGGTCGGAAATTGTTTGCATTCATTTATCTGAAAAGTGTAAAATAAATAATATTGGAAGGAGGATAGTTCAAAATTAATTATAAAGCGCCAGGGCAAAATATAAGTGTACCTATAATCAAAAGTTAAATATGAGAGCTTTTGTAGGGCAATTTATTTCTTTGCAGACGAGGTGAATAGTCATCGAAAATATCGGCGGATGCTATTCCGGATGAGGCTCATTCGTTAGCTTATTATTTAAAACATTTAGGTAACTAAATGCACAAAAATAATAAGAATGCCTAAAATTTATAAAATCTTAGAAATATAATATGGCTTTAATGGGTAAATACATTAAAGATAAAACATTAATAATAAATAGAATTGTTAATAAAATTACTAATGTTTAAAAACACTTTACCTTTTTAAATTTTATATAACAGATAAAATTTTCAAGCTATATTTAACGGAGGAAAAATTTATGTGCGGAATTGTAGGATATATTGGATATGATAATGCAAAAGAATTGTTATTATCAGGATTAGAAAAATTAGAATATAGAGGATATGACTCAGCTGGTATTGCAGTTGCAAACGATAATGGGACAACTGTTTTCAAAGAAAAAGGTCGTATTGCAGAATTAAGAAAAGTTGCTGACAACAATGACACTGATGGTCACGTTGGTATCGGTCACACACGTTGGGCTACACACGGTGTACCAAGTACAGTGAATTCACATCCTCATCAATCTAATAATGAACGTTTTACATTAGTTCATAATGGTGTAATTGAAAATTATGAAGAATTAAAAAGTGAATATTTATCAGATGTAACATTCCAATCTGAGACAGATACAGAAGTTATTGTTCAATTAGTTGAACACTTCTCGAATAAAGGTTTAGAAACTGAAGAAGCTTTCTCTAAAGTAGTTTCTTTATTACACGGTTCATATGCATTAGGCTTACTTGATAATCAAGATAGCGATACAATCTATGTAGCTAAAAACAAATCACCTTTATTAGTTGGTGTTGGAGAAGGCTTTAATGTCATTGCATCAGACGCATTAGCTATGATTAAAGTAACGAATGAATACAAAGAAATTCATGACCATGAAATTGTTATTGTTAAAAAAGACAGTGTAACTATTAAAGACCTTGATGGCAATGTACAAGATCGAGACACTTATACTGCTCAAATCGATGCTTCAGATGCTGAAAAAGGTATCTATGATCACTACATGCTTAAAGAAATTAATGAACAACCAGCAGTTATGCGTCGTATTATTCAAGAGTATGAAGATGAAAATGGCGACTTAAAAATTGATCCTGAAATTGTTAAAGATGTTGCAGCTGCAGATCGTATATATATCATCGCAGCAGGAACAAGTTATCATGCAGGTCTAGTTGGTAAAGAATACTTAGAAAAATGGGCTGGTGTACCTACTGAAGTACATGTAGCTTCTGAATTTGTTTATAACATGCCACTATTATCTGAAAAACCATTATTCATTTATATTTCTCAATCAGGTGAAACTGCTGATAGCCGAGCAGTGTTAGTTGAAACTAACAAATTAGGTTACAAATCATTAACAGTTACAAATGTGGCTGGTTCAACATTATCACGTGAAGCAGATCATACATTGTTATTACATGCTGGTCCTGAAATTGCAGTTGCTTCAACAAAAGCATATACAGCTCAAATTGCTGTTTTATCAATCTTATCTCAAGTTGTAGCTAAAGCACATGGTCGAGATAATGATATTGATTTATTGAGAGAATTAGCTAAAGTAACAACTGCAATTGAAACAATTGTAGATGATACTCCAGTAATGGAACAAATTGCTAAGGATTTCTTAGAAACAACGCGTAATGCATTCTTCATCGGACGTACAATGGACTATAATGTAAGTCTTGAAGGCTCATTAAAATTAAAAGAAATTTCATATATTCAAGCTGAAGGATTCGCTGGTGGAGAACTTAAACATGGTACAATTGCATTAATTGAAGACGGCACACCTGTAATCGCATTATCTACACAAGAAAAGGTTAACTTATCTATTCGTGGTAATGTCAAAGAGGTAGTAGCACGTGGAGCAAAACCATGTATTATCTCTATGGAAGGTTTAGAAAAAGAGGGAGATACTTATGTAATTCCACATGTACATGAGTTATTAACTCCGCTTGTATCTGTAGTTACATTACAATTAATTGCTTACTATGCAGCACTACACAGAGGATTAGACGTAGATAAACCTCGTAATTTAGCTAAATCAGTTACAGTTGAATAGTTCGTTTGAATTTTGAGCCGGGGTAAAATTTAATAAGGTTAGACAACGTTGAAATTGAAGTGGCTAACTTAAATGTGAAAGCGTTAATAGCATGCTTTTCTCTAATATAGTTACCCTAGTGGGAGCAAGATGTTAAATTCATTAAGAATTTGATCTTGCTCCTTTTTTTATTTGTAATACTAATTTATAAAATATACAGTCTGTTATTTTGAAAAATTATCTGAATTATCTTACAATTATCGTATTGTGAGGTGATACTATGCTAATTTCAATGAATAATGTACGTCGATATAGAAGAGGTAAACATATATTAAACGGTATTGATTGGAATATTAAAAAAGGGGATAAATGGATATTATATGGTTTAAATGGTGCTGGAAAAACAACTTTATTAAATATTCTAAACGCTTATGATTCAATTACAAGTGGCAACATAGTCCTTTTTGGTATGACACCTGGAATTGTTGGATATTCAGCAGATAATGTGAGACAACATATAGGTTTCATTTCAAACAAGCTCACTAATCAATTTCATGATGGAGAGCATGTGATAGATGTGGTATTAAGTGGCTATTTTAAATCTATTGGCCTATACAAAACATTCAATCAACAACAATTGATAGAGGCGCAGAAGCTATTAAAATTAGTCGGCATGGCAGAATTTGAGAATGAATACCTCGGTTATTTATCAACTGGACAACAACAAAGGGTTATGATTGCACGTGCGCTTATTAGTAATCCAGAATTATTAATTTTAGATGAGCCAGCTTCAGGCTTAGATTTTTTAGCGCGTGAAACACTATTGGAAGTATTAGAAACTTTATCACATGAGCGACCTGAAATTACTATCATTTATGTGACACACTTCATTGAGGAAATCATACCAATATTTGATAAAATTTTTATTTTAAGTAAGGGCGTGAATTTTGCACAAGGAAATATTGATGATGTTTTAACTAATAAGACGATGTCATCTCTTTTCAATAGAAATGTAGAAGTTGTGAATTATAAAAATCGATTTTCTTTACACATGATAGGGTAATCTCGTTGCACATTTCATCAAATAATGCCACAATTTTAAGAAAGACACGTAAAGGAGAAGGCTACATGACATTGAATAATATCAAAGCGATTTTTCTAGATATGGATGGAACAATTTTACATGAGGATAATAAAGCTTCAATTAAAACAAAATCAGTTATTGATGAATTACGAGAAAAGGGATATAAGGTATTTTTAGCAACTGGTCGCTCATATACAGAGATTAATCAACTTGTACCTCCTCAATTTGAAGTTGATGGAATCATCAGTTCTAATGGTACGAGTGGAGAAGTAAACGGTGATAATCTTTTCATGCATAGTTTATCAAGTGAAAGTGTTAAACGAATCGTATCTTTAGCACAACAGCAAGAAATATATTATGAAGTTTTCCCATTTAATGGATCAAGAATTGCGCTAAATGAAGATAAAACATGGATGCAAGAGATGATTAAAGGTGATACGCCTCCAAATCATGTAAGCGAAAGTGAATGGAAATCAAGATTAGATGCAATGTCTGGTAAGATTGATTGGAAAGAGGACATACCTGAAGATGACTATGCTAAAATTTATTTATTTACGCCAAACTTAGAAAAAATAACAACTTTTAGAGATGAACTTATTCAAAATCAAGTGCTTTTAAACATTAGTGTTTCTAATTCATCAAGATTTAACGCTGAAACTATGGCATATCATACCGATAAAGGAACGGGTATTAAAGAAATGATAGAACACTTTAATATTAAACAAGAAGACACGCTTGTAATAGGGGATAGTGATAATGATAGAGCTATGTTTGCATTTGGTGGTTATAGCGTCGCAATGAAAAATGCACGACAAGAAATACAGGAAATTACTAATGAAGTGACACAATTCACTAATGAAGAAGATGGGGCTGCATTATTCTTAGAAAGCAAATTCCTAAAATAAAATTGTTGAACATAAAAGGTGGAACCCTTATTTAATTGGGTTCCACCTTATTTGTGTTATTTATCTTTATTGAAATTATGACTTGCTTCATCTTTGGCGTTCTCAGCTTTTTGTTTAACATTGTTTGTAACATTATTTGAATGTTCTTCAACATTGTTTTTAGAAGATTGATGAGTATTGTCAATTTTTTGTTGATTACTCAATGTGTCATTTTTATGAGTTACGCTTTTATCTTTATTTTTGTGCTTTTTCTTCTTCTCGTTAGTAGTATTATTTAATTTTTCACCACGTTTTAAGAAGTACTGAACTGCACCCATTATAAGAACAAAATAAAGGATTAATCGTAATACAACAATAATTACTTGTGCTACATATAGAATGACTGTAGCAACTTTTTGAGACATGTTTCCAGTTGTTACAGAAAGAATTGTACCAAGTGGTTGAGTAATGATAATAATAATTAAATTTATTAAAAGAACAGCTATAAAGAATTTAAACCAAGTTTTATGGCCATTTCTAATACCTCTAAAGCCATCTTTAAAGTGAGACATGGCACTATAGTTAGATTCTCTTACTAATGAAACAGTATAATTAATCATTAAAATGAAAAAGAACCATGATACGATTGATGTAATTAATCCAATAATAATTAAAATAATGATTTGAATTGTTAGTAAAATGGCAATTGCATTATCAGATGAACTTACAGCTGACTGTAATGATGTAAATATAGGTGTTAATGCTAAATTAAATAAATAATTTAATGCCATTATAATTAAGTACATCACTATAAATAGGCCAATTGAGATTAATGATAAAATTAAACTCTTACCATATTTACCTTTTTTGAATGCAACAAATAAGTCATTGAAATGAACATCTTCTCTTGAAATTGCTTTTGCAATAACATTAATTGCACCTGCTAGTAATTGATAACCTGCAAATATAAAGAATAATAATCCCAATAATAAAGCCAGGATCATAATAATTAAATACGGACCCGATGATTGTTGTAATTGCGCTGCTAGTTGCATTTGCATGAAATATTGCATAAAGAAAGTTCTAGCAACAGCAAAAACCGCAAATACTACAATGAAACTAACGATACTAAACAAAATCGTCTTAAGAATTTGCGGTTTAGCATTTTTTAATGCCAAACTATGATATTTGAACAAATATAAGCACTCCTTTACTTTAATATAAATACAATATCAAAATTTATACTTTTTTTAAAATAATATCTAACATATTTGAAGATTAAGTGTTAAAATATGCTAATGATTAAATTTTGAAAGGAGATATCATCATGAAATTCGCGATTATTACAGATGTGCATGGTAATTTCGATGCATTACAAACTGTCTTAGATGATATTGATAATAGAGAAGACATCGATAAAATTTACAATCTCGGGGACAATATCGGAATTGGTCATGAAACAAATAAAGTACTCGATACAATATTTGATCGTGATGATATGGAAATTATAGCTGGTAATCATGATGAAGCGGTTATGTCATTAGTAAATAACACGCCTTATCCTGAAGATTTGAAGGATAAATTTTATGAGCATCATCAATGGATAGAAAGTCATATGGATGAAGATTACTATGACCAACTTAATTTATTACCTAGATATATCGAAAAAACTATTTGTGGAAAAAAATTACTATTCATTCATTATGAAATTGAGAATCAAAAATTGGAGACTGGCATTGAAGGACAGCCGTTTAGTCCAATTACTGAAAATAGTAAAGACAATATTATTGAATTATTTAAAGATAAAGAGGCTGATTTAATTGCATTTGGCCATAATCATCAAATGCATTTATATGATGATAATAAAACAATTTATTTTAATCCTGGCGCAGTAGGTTTAAACAATGGAGCCAATGCCGTCTACGGTATTGTAACGATTAATGATAATGAGTTTTCAATCGAAAGAATTAAGCTACCTTATGATAATGAAGAATATTTACAAGGGTTTGATGAAAAACAAGTGCCAGCGAAGCAACTCATTTTTGAACATTTTTTATAAGTTGTAAAAAACAGGGGTTAGACAGAATTCAACTCGAATTCAACGTCTAACCCCTGATTAATTTAAATAAGTTATACTAATGTGAGTGTTGATGCATAACTCCAGAACATAAAATTGATTCGTCATGTTGATGTTTTGGTGTTTCTAATTGAATCGTCATATGTTGTATATTAAGATTTGCTAATTCATGTTCTATTTGTTTAAGTAATTGTTCACAAGCCTCTATCGTAAGTGATTTATCTACTACTGCATGACAACTTAATGCATTCATATCATTAGAAATAGTCCAAACATGATAATCATGTACATTTTGTATTTCCTCATGACCCATTATTGTATAGATGACTTGTTCTAAATCTATGTCAGAGGGCGTGCCTTCCATTAAAATATTAATAGATGATTTCGTAATTCCGTATGCACTTTTCAAAATTAGCAGTGAAACCACTATACTCGCAATAGGATCTGCAATTATAAAATTAAATGTCCATATGAGTATTGAGGCAATAATTGCACCAACAGACCCTAATAAATCTCCTAGTACGTGAATAAACGCACCACGCATATTTAAATTGTGATCGGTATCTCCGCCTTTAAACATAATAAGTGCTACTACGATATTAACTATTAAGCCTACTAAACTAATAATAAACATTTCTGTTGATTGAACTTCAGGTGGTGAAAAAAATCTTTTAATTGCTTCAACGATAATAACTATACTAATAACAAATAAAGTGACGCCATTAAACAATGCAGCTAAAACTTCAAAACGTTTATAACCAAATGTTTTACTAGATGTGGCATTCTTTTCAGCATAAATAAATGCAATAAGGGCAACACCTAGAGAAACTGTGTCGCTGAACATATGTAGTCCATCAGATAATAATGCTAAACTATTAGCAATAAAGCCACCTACAATTTCTATCACCATGAAAAGCCCAATAATAATAAAGGAAATGGCTAAAATTTTTTTATTATTAGTGTGTACATGTGAATGGTTGTGTGAATGTGTATGAGAATGATTAGTCATTTGAAAATTCACCTCTTAGATGTTTCGTATGATGAATGGCTTGTTTCAATAGGGTTGAAACATGTTGATCATCAATTGAATAGATTTTTGATTGACCCTGTCTTAAGGACTTAACAAGTCTAGCTTGTTTAAGAATTTTAAGTTGATGAGAAACATTAGACTGGCTCAATTTTAGCGTATGTGTAATATGACCAACGCTAGATTCCTCTTGCTCTAACAATAAAAGAATTCTTAATCTATTTGTATCACTTAGTGCTTTAAAAATTTCAGTAGTCTGTATTAAGGTAGCATCTTCGTTCCAATTGTTTAAAGGTACATTCAAATAAATCACCTCTTATATATATATGAATATATGTTCATGTATTAATTTAATATACATGATTGACTATGTCAAAAATGACTTACGTTTTAATTTTTATTTAAGTGGTAAATTGATGGAAGTAGAAATATGAAGGAGGACGATTTGAATGAGTTTATTAGTTATAGGTGCTAACGGTGGAGTAGGTTCTAAATTAGTAAAGCAACTAAAAGAAGATCAGGTAGATTTTACAGCTGGTGTACGTAAAAACGAACAAATCGAAACATTAAAGCAAGATAATATTAAAGCAACTTTAGTTGATGTAGAAAAAGATAGTATTGAAGACTTAACTGAAACATTTAACGGTTATGATAAAGTTTTATTTACTGTGGGTTCCGGAGGCAGTACAGGTGCTGACAAAACTATTATTGTAGATTTAGATGGTGCGATCAAGACAATTGAAGCTAGTAAACAAGCAAATGTTAAACATTATATTATGGTGTCAACGTATGATGCTCGTCGTGAAGCATTTGATCCAAGCGGTGATTTAAAACCATATACTATTGCTAAGCACTATGCTGATGAACACTTGAAAAATTCTGGATTAAATTATACGATTGTTCATCCAGGTGCGTTAGAAGATAAAGAAGGAACTTCTAAAATAGAGACTGATTTATACTTTGATGGAAGAGGTTCTATACCTAGAGAAGATGTGGCATCTGTGTTAAAAGAGGTTGCTTTATCTGAGAATAAATTCATAAATAAAGAATTCCAAGTTATTACAGGTAATCAATCAATAAGCGAAGCATTGTCTTCATTTGAATAAATGAGTTGTTTAAAGATAATCATTGACTTAAAAAATGCTTTCATTAAACTTTAACTAATAGTAAATATTTCAGTTGTAGTGGGATAATGAATTCTAATTGAATTCTGTCCCACTTCTTTATGTGTTTTATCATTTAAATAATTTCTATTAAAATAGAGATAAAGTTGATATAATAAAGATACGAATGGTAACACATGTGATGTTAAATAATTATTTTGAATATAATTACACTTTTACATAATTAACGTTTAAGTTTTATACATATAAATCAGATATTATCATTTACTTTAGAAATAGAGAATATAGCCTTAAATGGTTTTAGGGGGTGCAACTATGCCATTATTTTTAAAGCCTATTTTTTTCGAAAAAATTTGGGGCGGTAATAAATTAACTCAATTCAATTATGATATACCTAGTGAATCCACAGGAGAATGTTGGGGGATTTCTGCACACCCAAATGGAAAGAGTATGATCCTTAACGGGCCTTATGCTGGACAAACATTAGACCAAGTTTGGACGCAACATAGAGAATTGTTCGGTGATTTTCCAAGCAAAGATTTTCCGTTATTGTGCAAAATAGTTGATGCGAACGAGCCGCTATCGATTCATGTTCACCCAGATGATTCTTATGCTTATGAATTTGAAAATGGGCAATATAGCAAATCAGAATGTTGGTATATTATTGATGCAGAAGAAGATGCTGAAGTTTTAATTGGTACTACGGTTAACTCTAAAGAAGAACTGGAAAATCAGATTAACCAAGATAATTTCTTGGAATCTTTAAAAAGAGTTAAAGTACAACCTGGGGAATTTTATTTTATTCCTGCTGGTACTATACATTCAATCGGTTCAGGTATAACTGTATATGAAACAATGCAATCTTCAGATATTACATATAGATTATATGATTATAATAGACAACGTGAAAATAGTTCTTCATTAGATGTTGATAAAGCATTAGATGTTATTCAATATTCTCAAGAACTACCTAGTATCGTTCCTGAAAATGAAATTATTGAAAATCATAAATGTAGTCACATTGTGTCTAATGATTTCTTTACAATGGTTAAATGGGAAGTTAGTGGGACATTAAATTATATGAAACCTAGAGAATTTTGTCTTGTTTCAGTTTTAAATGGTGATGGACAAATTATTATTGATGGAGAAATCTTCAAGATTCAAAAAGGTTCCAATTTTGTGCTGACTTCAGAAGACTTAGATAGTGTCTTTGAAGGAGACTTTACACTAATCATTAGTTATATTTGATTTTTATAGTTCGTGTTATAAATGATTCATTGTATTAAAGAGGAGTGTGAATATTGAAACAGTTTTTATATATCTCTTTAGTATGTGGTGTGATAGCTGGGGCAGGTGTTTTTTTCAATATGCCACAATATCCTTCACTTGTTATTCCTAGAGTTGTTGCTATATTAGGTATTATAAGTGCAGTTATTACCATTAAAGATAAAGATTTAAGTGGATTACTAAAACTTGGTGGCATCATGATCAATCTAATGCCATTATTAGGTAGTTTACTAGCACCTCATTAAATTAATGTATAGGGGAATATTTAGAATTATTTATAATGGATTCTGAATGTTCCCCTTTTTAGCAACTTATTAAATTGAGATAAAATACTAAAAAAAATTAAACATAAATAACGACGATATGTTAAGATTTATAGCATAACTTAATAAACATAGCATTTAATTAAAATACAAAGAAATCAATTAAAATACATAATAACTTTCAAGAATTAATTTAAAGGAGACCCACAATGGAAGAAGAAGTAAATTACTTTTGGCTTAACTGTGGCTATACTAGATGGAATCACAATGAACCGTTAGTAGGTCAAACAACATTATTTGAATCTGGAGCTCAATTCAACCCTACTCAAGGTTTTAGAGCCTTCAAAAAGGCTAAGACAGGGGATCAAGTTATATTTTATCAAGTCCAAACAGATACCGGATTACTTGGTATTGGAGAAATTATTAGTGTTCAAACAGGTGCTCAAAATAAAATTAGAGTTGAATTTAAATTTAATGAACTATTAAAACCACTTACAACTGATTATTTAAAACGTAGTGAAACGCTTGATTTTCGTATGAATAATATGCGTGAAACTTTAATCAATCAATTAACTAAAGAAGAGTATGAATTAATTGTTTCACTAGGTAAAGGTGAATTGAAACTTCCACGTTATTTCTTCCTTTCTGAAACTGAGTCATTTGAATCAGGAGAATATTATACTATTTATACTCATACGTATAACGGCATTAAACGTAATGGATATCATTTTTACAATCAGTTAGAAATAGGAGATAATCTTATCTTCTATAATAAATATGAAAATCAATCAGTGGTAGGTATTGGAGAAGTTTTTCGACATATTCATGAGAAACCACCTATTCCTGGGAGAACAAATAGTACTGCCATTGAAATATATTATGATAAGCATATTACTCCAGTGACATTAGGTGCATTAAATAAACATCCTAAATTAAAAAATCTTTATTTTTTACAAGAAAATGCGAAACAGGCCATCGCAAGCATGAGTCAAACTCAATACGATGCTATTATTGAAATGAGTAATAATGATGGCGTGAAAACACCTTTTGAAACAATTAAAAAAACTGAAATTGATTCAGCTAGTCATGATGAGTCATTAAAACCTTTTATATTGTTGGTTGTAGAACAACGAGAAGAAGGATTGAAAGCGGCAAATAATTTATTACAAAAGACAAATGCAAATCCTGTAATAACTAGTGGACATCCTAATTTTACAGAGGACATGCTATATGGTAAATATTTACCAAATGAAACTGGTGCCCTATACTATCGCGAAGGTTTTATCACTCAATTAATGCCTAAAAATGATAAAAGTTATTTAGTCATCGATAATTTTAATAGAATTGATCCTGACATTTTCCAAACTTACATCAATGTGTTAGAAGGATATGAAGTAACATTACCTAGATATAATAAAGAGGGACAAATGGTAAAATGGTCAAGAGAAAAAGATTCATTCTATCATTTTAATCCGAACTGGCATATTATTGGCGTAACTTACGACCGTCTAGAAGATATAAAACGCAAATATTCAAATCAATTTCTTAAATATACAAGAATTGTAAAAGTAAATCATGAATAACTTAAGATAACTAAACCTGAGACGTTTTACTATGTCTCAGGTTTTTAATTTTATTATTATGGCTTTAACATTATGTATCAAATTTAAATCATTCATAGTTAAAGGCATGCTATGCTATGGACATTTTTAGTGTTTAATGTATGGCATAGAATGGAATATTAATAATAAGACTTAGAGGAAGGTGAAAGAAATGCCTATTATTTATTACGATGGTAATTGTGTTTATTGTTATAACTATTGCATTTGGTTAATACAGAATGGACTTCCTAAGAGTTATGAATTCGCAACTTTAAAAGGGGAATCAGGGCAACACTTATTTGAACAACATCCAGAAGCATTAAATAAAAATAGCGTGATTTTACAACGTGGTCAACATTTAGAGTTTAAATCCAATGCGATTGCTAGTCTTATCATGACTACAACGAATTACAAGTGGTTAGGATTGTTAATTAAAGTTATTCCACGTCAAATAAGAGATCTAGCGTATAATTTATTTGCAAATAATCGAAATAGGATGTGGAAGACGCATTGGCATAAACCAAATGAATATGAAAAATCCTTTTTCATAGATGATAAACGCATCTAATTGATAAAATATTATCGTAATTGATAATTAGAGGTTTGTTTGTAAATATATATTATTTTAGTTGCTGATGCAAATCACTTTTCAAATACTGATATATAAGTTTTAATAGTTAATAGGAAAAGGTAGTTATAAAAATCAGTGCAAAAAATGTTAAGCATAACCATTTACAGATTATAATAATTATAATATAATAATAATTGTAATAAAGAGAAACTAATTCAGAAGTACAAGGAGAGAATATAATGAGTCAACAAGATGTAGTAAAAGAATTAAATCAACAAGTTGCAAACTGGACTGTAGCGTATACTAAATTACACAATTTCCATTGGTATGTTAAAGGACCTAATTTCTTCTCATTACATGAGAAATTCGAAGAGTTATACAATGAAGCTAGCCAATATGTAGATGACTTAGCTGAACGTATTTTAGCAATTGGTGGAAATCCAGTAGGTACATTGAAAGAAAGTCTTGAAATTTCTATCGTTGATGAAGCGGGTAAAAATTACTCAGCTGAACAAATGGTTGAAGCATTCTCTAATGATTTAACTCATATCTCAGAGCAATTAGTTAAATCTATAGAAGTAGCTGGAGAAGCTGGCGATGATGTTTCAGAAGATATGTTCATCGGTATGAAAAATTCTGTTGATAAACACAATTGGATGTTCAAATCATATTTAGTTTAATTAATCATATAAAAAGGTGCTTGAGATTTCATTATCGTCTCAAGCACCTTTTATTATCTATTAGAATTTGATATTACTCGGCGATTTCCAATGCTATTTCCATCATTTGAGTAAATGAATTTTGTCTTTCTTCAGCTGTAGTTGCTTCGTCTCTTAGAATATGGTCACTAACTGTAAAAATACCTAACGCTTTTTTACCAGCATTAATTGCATTCAAGTATAAACCTGCTGATTCCATTTCTATACCTAATATACCCATTTTTTGCCAATTATCATTGAATGTTTTATCAGCATTGTAGAATGTATCTGAAGATAAAACATTACCTACATGGCTTACTGCTCCTATTTCATCTGCTACATTTTTAGCTTTAGTGATGAGTTCATAGTCAGCTATTGGAGCAAAGTGACCAGGTATATTAAATTGATCAACATAATTAGAATTTGTAGATGCTGCTTGAGCAATAATGACATCATATAAATTTACATTCTCTTGTAATGCGCCACATGAACCTACGCGAATAATAGTATCAACATCAAAGAAATTATATAACTCATAAGAATAAATACCGATACTTGGTATTCCCATCCCTGATCCCATTACAGAAACGTCTTTTCCTTTATATGTACCTGTGTAACCAAACATATTTCTAACTTCATTAAATTGTTCAACATTTTCTAAAAAGTTATCAGCAATATATTTTGCACGTAATGGATCGCCAGGCATTAAAACAGTCTTTGCGATTTTTGTTCCGTTAGGTTGAATATGAGGTGTGCCATTTGTCATTAATATCTTCTCCTTATCATGATTGTTAAGATTAAGATAACATTTGTTTAACTTTTTTGCGAATTTTTGTACTATAGAAATGAGAGGACTATATTAATTTAAATAGTTAATATTCCAATTAGATGGAATATCATTTAAATTTAACAACATATTGGAGGAAACTACTATGAATTATGCTAAATTTATTGATCACACATTATTGAAACCTGAATCTACACGTCAACAAATCGATCAAATTATTGATGAAGCCAAAGAGTATAACTTTAAATCTATTTGTGTAAATCCTACACATGTAAAATATGCAGCAGAACGATTAAATGATTCTGATGTATTGGTTTGTACCGTTATAGGTTTCCCACTTGGTGCTAATACAACTGCTACTAAAATCTTTGAAACTGAAGATGCCATAAAAAATGGCGCATCTGAAATTGATATGGTTATCAATATCGGCGCACTTAAAGATGGAAGATTTGAAGATGTTCAAAAAGACATTGAGGGCGTAGTTGGAGCAGCAAATGGAAAAACAGTAAAAGTGATTATTGAAACTGTGCTTTTATCAGATGAAGAAAAAGTTAAAGCAAGTGAATTAGCGAAAGCAGCTGGTGCTGATTTCGTTAAAACATCAACTGGTTTTGCTGGGGGAGGCGCTACACCTGAAGATGTGAAATTAATGAAAGATACGGTGGGAGACGAATTAGAGGTTAAAGCATCAGGTGGCGTTCGCAGTTTGGAAGATTTCAACAAAATGATTGATGCAGGTGCTACGCGTATAGGTGCGAGTGCAGGTGTTCAAATTATTCAAGGCTTAGAGTCAGATTCTGATTATTAATAATGCAATTAACGTAACAGCACACAGATACAACAGCTTATTTTGAGAGGGGTTCAGAATTATGAGAATGGTAGATATTATTGAAAAAAAACGCGATGGTAAATCATTATCAAAAGAAGAAATTGAATTCTTTATCAAAGGTTACACGAATGGGGATATTCCAGATTATCAGGCATCGAGTTTAGCTATGGCTATCTTTTTCCAAGATATGAATGACGAAGAGCGTGCAGCATTAACTATGGCAATGGTTAATTCAGGTGATGTGATTGACTTATCAAAAATCAATGGTATTAAAGTTGATAAGCATTCAACAGGAGGCGTTGGTGATACCACTACATTAGTATTAGCGCCTCTAGTGGCAGCAGTGGGTGTCCCAGTAGCCAAAATGAGTGGTCGTGGCTTAGGACATACGGGTGGAACAATTGATAAATTAGAATCAATAAAAGGATTCCACGTTGAAATCTCTGAAGAGGATTTCATTAAACTTGTTAATGAAAATCAAGTTGCTGTTATTGGACAGTCAGGTAATTTAACTCCAGCTGATAAGAAACTTTATGCATTGAGAGATGTAACAGGGACAGTTAACTCAATTCCTTTAATTGCATCATCTATTATGAGTAAAAAAATTGCTGCGGGTGCTGATGCTATCGTCTTAGATGTTAAAACTGGTAACGGTGCTTTCATGAAAACATTAGAGGACGCTGAAGCGTTAGCACATGCTATGGTTAGTATAGGGAATAATGTAGGTAGAAATACAATGGCTATTATTTCTGACATGAGCCAACCACTTGGTCGAGCAATTGGTAATGCTTTAGAATTGAAAGAAGCTATTGATACATTAAATGGTAAAGGACCAGAAGATTTAACTGAACTTGTATTAACACTCGGTTCTCAAATGGTAGTTCTAGCTAATAGAGCAAATACACTTGAGGAAGCACGTCAATTATTAAATGAAGCAATTGAAAATGGTTCAGCTTTAGAAAAATTCAAAACATTTTTAGAGAATCAAGGTGGCGATGCCTCAGTAGTTGATGCGCCTGAATTATTACCAACAGCAACATATCAAATCGAGTATAAAGCTCAATCAAGTGGCGTAGTTTCAGAACTTATTGCTAATGAAATTGGTGTTGCTTCAATGATGTTAGGTGCAGGGAGACAAACTAAAGAGGATGAAATAGATTTAAGTGTTGGGATTGTATTAAACAAGAAAGTAGGAGACGTTGTTAAAGAGGGAGAATCTTTATTAACCATTCACAGTAATCGTGAAAATGTTGACGACGTTATTAAGAAACTTGATGAAAGTATTGAAATTCAAGCACAAGCAACAACACCAACATTAATTCATAAAATAATTACAGAGTAGGAGTGTTAAATATGACTACACCATTCAAAAGAGTACATTTAATTGTTATGGATTCAGTAGGTATCGGTGAAGCACCTGATGCTGCAGCTTTCAATGATGAAGGATCTCATACATTAAAGCATACATTAGAAGGATTTAACCAAACGCTACCTAATTTGGAAAAATTAGGATTGGGTAATATTGAAGAATTACCTGTGGTCAATAAAGTTGAACAACCAGGTGCTTTCTATACTAAACTTAGTGAAGCTTCCGTGGGTAAAGATACCATGACAGGACATTGGGAAATCATGGGTTTAAATATCATGCAACCATTTAAAGTATATCCAAACGGATTTCCTGATGAGTTAATACAAGAGATTGAAGAAATGACAGGTCGTAAAGTTGTAGCAAATAAGCCCGCTTCAGGGACAGCCATTATTGATGAATTAGGTGAGCATCAAATGAAAACTGGGGACTTAATCGTCTATACTAGCGCTGACCCAGTACTTCAAATTGCTGCACATGAAGATATTATCCCTCTTGAAGAATTATATGATATCTGTGAAAAGGTTCGAGAATTAACTAAAGATCCTAAATACTTAATTGGTCGCGTAATTGCACGTCCGTATGTAGGTGAACCTGGAAACTTTACACGTACTTCTAATCGACATGATTACGCGCTAAAACCATTTGGCAAAACTGTTATGAATACATTAAAAGATAATAACTATGATGTTATTGCTATTGGAAAAATTAATGATATTTATGATGGTGAAGGTGTAACTGAAGCAATAAGAACAAAAAATAATATGGATGGTATGGATCAATTAATAAATGTCGTAAAAAAAGATTTTAATGGCATTAGTTTTTTAAATTTAGTTGATTTCGATGCATTATATGGCCATCGTAGAGACAAAGAAGGTTATGCACAAGCTATTAAAGATTTCGACGAGCGATTACCTGAATTAATCGACAATCTTCAAGAAGATGATTTAGTTATTATCACGGCTGATCACGGAAATGACCCTATTGCCGATGGTACTGATCATACTAGAGAGTATATCCCAGTACTTATGTTTAGCCCTAAAATTGATAAATACCATGAATTATCAGGAGACAGTACGTTTAGTTCAATCGGTGCGACCATTGCAGATAATTTCAATGTGGAATTACCTGAATTTGGTAAGAGTTATTTGAATGAAATGGGAGTTGAACATTAATGAAAGTATTGCGTTATTTATTAGGTTTAGCTTTTGGAACAGCTGGCGTTCTACATTTTACAAATGAACGCTCATTTAGAAATATTGTTCCAGAATACTTACCATTACGTAAAACAGCTGTTTTGGTAACAGGTGTATTTGAAATTTTCTTTGGCATTATGTTGTTATTAAAACGTCCTGCTAATTGGTTAAAAACAGGTATAAATCTTTTCTTACTAGCTGTATTACCGGCAAATATATATATGGCACGAAAAGAATTACCTTTAGGTGATAAACAAGTACCTAAATGGGCATTATACTCAAGACTACCAATGCAATTTGTTTTAATTGCACTAGTAAAAAAATTATAAAAGAGAAAAGTAAAACCACCAATACTTAAATATACTTAAGCATTGGTGGTTTTTATTTTAAATATGAAATTTATTTACCTTCACCAAAAATATCTGACCATTGATTGCGTTTATCTAAAAATGCTTGCGCAATTTCTTTTGCACCTTCAAGTGAATGACTTGCTGCCCAACCGCATTGTACTTCATTGCAAGCGGGTACCTCAGTAGCTTCTAAAACATCATTTAGTGTTTTTCCAATTATATTTAACACATCTTCATAGTCGTCATGATTAATAAATGAAACATAAAAACCAGTTTGACAACCCATTGGACTTAAATCAACAACTTTATCAGTATGATTTCTAATGTTTTCAGCCATTAAATGCTCTAGTGAGTGTAACCCAGGCATTTCCATGTGCTCTTTGTTAGGTTGTTTAAAGCGAATGTCATACTTTTTAATAACATCACCATTTAAGCCTTCCATTGTACCAGCTAAACGGACGAAAGGTGCAACAACTTTAGTGTGATCAAGATTAAAACTTTCAACGTTCATTTTAGTCATGATAAATCCTCCTATATTAAATAAGCTTAATTATTAAGTTAACGATTTGATTGTATCAATAGTTAAGGGTATTTACAATTTTCAAAATTATAGTTAAACAAAGTGAATTGTGAGAAAATTTCGTAAACATAAGGTTATTTAATGACAACAATCTTTAAATCCGATAAAATAAGTAATAATTAATTGAGAAACGATATGGTTACAATATCCAAAATATTTTTAAAGATTTTTACAATAATAAGGGAGTTATGATTTATGAGTAATAAACAAGGAATTTTAGATTATATAGAGAATAATAAATATGATTATGTTGAAATTAGTCATAGAATACATGAACGCCCTGAATTAGGCAATGAAGAAATTTTCGCGTCTAGAACGCTTATAGATAAATTGAAAGAGAATGATTTCGATATAGAAACGGATATTGCTGGACACGCTACTGGATTTATAGCTACATATGATTCTGGACAAGAAGGCCCAGTTATTGGCTATTTAGCTGAATATGATGCATTACCAGGCCTAGGTCATGCATGTGGTCATAATATTATTGGAACTGCTAGTGTACTTGCGGGTTCAGCATTGAAACAAGTTATAGACCGCATCGGTGGCAAAGTTGTCGTGCTCGGTTGTCCTGCAGAAGAAGGTGGCGAAAATGGAAGTGCAAAAGCGTCATATGTTAAGGCTGGTATTATCGATGATATCGATATAGCATTAATGATTCATCCAGGTAATGCAACTTATCCAACCATTGATACACTAGCGGTGGATGTATTAGATATAAAATTTTATGGCAAAAGTGCACATGCTTCTGAAAATGCTGACGAAGCTTTAAACGCTTTAGATGCAATGATTTCATATTTTAACGGTGTAGCACAACTAAGACAGCACATTAAAAAAAGTCAACGCGTACATGGTGTTATCTTAGACGGAGGAAAAGCTGCAAATATTATACCGGATTTTACACATGCTCGATTTTATACACGTGCAACCACTCGAAAAGAACTAGATATTTTAACAGAAAAAGTGAATCAAATTGCTAGGGGTGCTGCAATTCAAACAGGTTGCGATTATGAATTTGGCCCTATACAAAATGGTGTGAACGAATTTATTAAGACACCTAAATTAGATGAATTATTTGAAAAGTACGCGCTCGAAGTTGGTGAAGATGTAAGTCATGATGATTTTGGTTTTGGATCAACAGATACGGGTAATGTCAGTCATATAGTACCTACGATTCATCCTCATGTGAAGATAGGATCTAGAAACTTAGTTGGTCATACACATAGATTTAGAGAGGCTGCGGCAAGTGTACATGGTGATCAAGCGTTAATTCATGGTGCGAAAATCATAGCATTAATGGGATTAGAACTAATTGAAAATAAGGGAATGTTTGATGAAATTGTTCAACAGCACTCTCATATAAAGGGGCAGTCAAAATGACGATAAATGAAAAGGGTCTAAAATTAACTTTAAGTGACTTATATAATGAAAATATAGTGTATAACTCGAGACCATCTTATGTTTCAAATCCATGGTTAAAGCCTGAGGAACATCAATCTAATTTCTTAACTGGTCGGGAAATGCTTATTGCAGATTCAATGCCAATGATTGTACATGAAGCAAGTATTACTGAAAAATTAGATCAATTATTTAATCTTGTTGGAAAAAAAGTACCCACAAATACGTATCAATTTAAAAACCGTGAAACATATGAAGCACTATTAAATCGAATTGTTAAAGAAGAAGGTAAAGATATATATTTTCAATATATTCATAGTGAAGATGTTGTTTCAGATAAATGCTACGCTGTAGATAAAGAGACCTTTGTAGCTTTGAACAATAAAGCGCGAATACCAGAATGGACGAATCATAAATATTTACCAGAGCGAGAAATTGTATCGATAAATGATTTTAAAGCGCGCATAAAAGAATGGGATTTCCCTTTTGTAATTAAACCAGGTGATGACTTACCAACAGCTGGTGGATATGGTGTAATGATTTGCTATGATGAAGAAGACTTAGCTAAAGCAACACAACGTATTTTAGAAGCAAGTGATGCTACGGATAATTTAATAATTGAACAAAAAATTGAAGCGGTAAAGAATTATTGTGTTCAGTTTGCTTATTCTGAAGAAATAGGTGTGACATATTTAGGCACTGCACATCAAATCACTGATAAATATGGATTTTATGCTGGAAATGAAAATGTTCATGATGTTCCTCAACAAGTCATTGATGCTGGAAGAGAAATTATGGAAAATGGTGTAAAGTTGGGTTTCTTCGGTGTAGCTGGATTTGATTTACTATTAGATAAAAACGATGATGTTTTTGCCATCGATTTAAACTTTAGACAAAATGGCTCTACAAGTATGTTATTATTACAAGAAGAATTAAATTCATCATATCAGAAATTTTATAGTTACTTCTCTAATGGTGATAATGAACATTTCTTTAATACAATTTTAAAATATGTTAAAAAGGGCTTATTATATCCATTATCTTATTATGATGGTGAATGGTTTGGAAAGAATGCAGTTAATTCTCGTTTTGGTTGTATATGGACAGGAGATTCAAAAGAAGCCATAGAGAAAATTGAAAAATCCTTTTTAGCTGAATTAGATAAAAATTAAATTACCCTAATCAATATCCATTGATAGGTATATAGCAATAATTTTAAAAAGCAGAATTTCAATTCTTAGCATTTAAATGAATCAAAAAATATTAATTTAATATAGTTATAACTCTATGCGTCAATTTGGGAGCAAGACATGGCATTCATCAAGAATACAGTCTTGGTCCCTTATTTTTTAGAATAGAAATTTGACGACATAAGTATTGTCATTTAGTATTTTAATAGTTGCAAATTAGAAATGGAGGGTTATGCATTGTCTTATAAGAATGAGGCGTACTTTAAAGATGTACTGATTAATGAAGTGTTTTATGTTGCTAACAAAAATAAAAAACTGGTCAGACTAAATAGTAATAATCAAGATTATGTTGGCGTTTGGACTCAAGAAGGACAAGCGGAAGACTATTTAAAACATGCGTCAATTGATTATGACCGTGTGCTAAAAATTGATATTGATACATTCGTTACATATGAATTGGACGACTTATTTGATGAGGATGATCAAGTTATCATTAATCAAACATCACAAGAAACTGGTCAAATTGTAAAAGTCGTTAAAATGACTGATGAATTAATGTCAGAGTTGGATAAAATTCGTATTAAAGAATTTGTAAAGGATGTTGCCAAAGAAGACCAAGTATTTGGTTTATCAAAACATGGCGAAAATCACTTTATATTGATTAGTGATCATAGTGAAGAAAAACCTCAAATCATGCCGGTTTGGAGCTTGAAAAATAGAGCGCTCAAAGTTCGTGATGAAGATTTTGAAGAATGTGAATTAATTGAAATTGAAGGTAGTGTATTTAGCGATTGGTTAGATAAGTTACGTGATAATGACCAAGCTGTCGCAATTGATTTGAAACCTGGTGTGGTAGGAACAGTCATTTCTGCACAAAAATTATCAAATGAATTAACTTTTTAATTTAAAGCACGTAACATTTAGTGAAATTTTGTCTTTATATATACATTATTAAATAGTCGATGTTAAATCTGTCGATGCAGTTGAGATTTAGATGAATTGTTAAACCCTTAATCACATCTTTTGGTGATTAAGGGTTTTTTATAAATATTAAAAGTAATTAACTTAAATAAATTGCGCCAAGTGCTCCTGAAAAAGCACCATTCTCAATGTAATATGGTTTGAAACCACGTAATACCGTATAATCTTCAATTACTTCACATAAAAGTGGATTATTGTTGAAAGAAGACCCGATATATACAACATTCTCAGTTTTATTTTCACGAGCAACGGTTATGGCCATAGTAGTTATTACTTCACCAACAACTCCAACCACTGATGCTAATTTATTAGCAGGTGAAAAATCTACGTCTAAATTATGTAAGACGTTTCCAAAGTTAGCAGCTGTTAATTCACCTGGAATAGGTGGTTCAGTATCTTTGTAAATATGCTTAACTTTAAGATCAATCGTATCTCTATCTCCAGATTGAGCTAGATTTGTAAGTGCTTCATAATCTGTAATTTGTGATAATAAGTATCCCAGTCCTTGAATCATACCTCCACCAGTACCTACACCGCCTACACGACGTTGTTGTTTGCCATCAAAATAGTGTAACGAAGTGCCTGTACCGACATTAGCGAATATATATTCGTCAATATGATGACCTTGCTCTTTAAGAAGCATACCCAAACCTTTAGATGATGCATCGAATTCAACAAATATAGTTGCATCCGCATTTAAATTTTCAGCAATAACACCTGCATTTCCGCCAGTAAGACTGATTGATTCAAAAGTGTTTGCGTTTAACCATGCAATTACTTCTGAAATGTTTGTAGTAAGTTTTGTTTCATACGAACGTCCTTGTTGAGATTCTTGGACGATTTTTATTAGCGTACCACCGGCATCTATACCGACTTTCATTCTAGTTCACCTCGTGATTTTATATGTCATATTTATAGTAAAGCAAATTAGCTAAATTTCAATAGATTATTTTTAAATTGTAAAAATTTAAAACAATTGTACCTAATTAAAGTGGATTTTATTTTGATAAGTGTAAAAAAACAATTATAATAAAATTGATTAATTAAAAGAGGCATAGGGGTTAGTGGTTATGACTATAAAAAAGCAGTTTGAAAATATAACGATTCAAGAATTTGAAGAAAAGTATAGACAGGATGTAGTTAACTTTGAATTAAGTGAGAGACAACAAATATACTCATCCTTACCGAAATCAGTTCTAGATGATGCTCTTTCAGATTCAAATAGAGTGGCAAATATAGCTATTAATGAGTATGGTGATGTTGTAGGTTTCTTTGTATTACATCAATATTACCAACATGAAGGGTATGATACACCTGAGAATGTCGTATATGTAAGATCATTATCAATAAATGAGAAGTTTCAAGGAAATGGGTATGGAACTACGATGATGATGTATTTACCTCAATATGTACAAGATTTATTCCCTGATTTCAATCACTTGTATCTGGTTGTCGATGCTGAAAATAAAGGGGCTTGGAATGTGTATGAACGTGCTGGTTTTATGCACACTGCTACTAAAGAAGAAGGTCCTATTGGTAAAGAACGCTTATATTATTTGGACTTAGATTCAAGACATGTGTCTTCACTACGATTAACGGAAAATGAAGCATCAAGCATTTCATCTTATAGTGTTGTTGATTTACTTAAAGATAACCACAAAGTAGGTTTTATAGCACTTGAACAAACGGATAATCGAATTAATATTGTTGCTATTGAAGTGTATAAAGAACAACGAAAAGAAGGTATCGCTGAAAGTGCATTAAGACAAATTCCTACATATGTACGAAAGCATTTCAAACAAGCTAAAACGATTATGATTACGTTATTTGGTGAAAACAATGAATTAAAATCATTATGTGTAAATAGTGGTTTCGTAGAAATTGACCAGTCAGATGATTTAATTATTTTCGAGAAATATGTAAATTACTAAGATAATCGTAATTGCGAAATTGTGTATTGTCATTTATAATTTATTTTTGTTACTATTAATTAATGAAATTCAACGACATAATTAAAAAATTCTTCGAAAGGAAGATTAGCTATAATGAAAATCCAAGATTATACTAAAGAAATGGTTGATGAAAAGTCATTTATCGATATGGCTTATACGTTATTAAATGATAAAGGTGCAACGATGAATTTATACGATATCATCGATGAATTCAAAGATTTAGGTGGTTATGAATTTGAAGAGATTGAAAATCGTGTAGTTCAGTTCTATACAGATTTAAATACTGATGGACGTTTCTTAAACGTTGGTGAAAACCAATGGGGATTACGTGATTGGTATTCTGTAGACGATATTGAAGAAAAAATCGCACCTACAATTCAAAAATTCGATATTCTTGATGATGAAGATGAAGAAGATAAAAATCTTAAATTATTGGGTGATGACGAAATGGATGACGACGATGACATTCCAGCCCAAACGGATGATCAAGAAACTTTAGACGACCCTGAAGATGAACAAGTAGAAGACGAGATTAGTGAATCAGATTTAGTAATTGAAGATGACGAAGATGATGAACTCGATGAAGAAGACGAGGACGAATTCGAAAACTAAGAAGATTTTAAAACTAAATTTTAGTTTTAATTGACTTTTACTTAAAAAATGATAGAATTTTATTCGGGCTCCTTTAAATAGGACACGTGTATAAATCATATACGCTCCCCTTACAGATATGTGAGAGGGAGCGATTTTTTTATTTTTCAAAAGTGATTATTTAAAAAGAATAAATAGGTAAGGAAGCATCCCTTTATAAATTAGGAGGTCAGGAAATGACAAAATTTATTTTTGTAACGGGCGGAGTAGTATCATCATTAGGAAAAGGTATCACAGCCGCTTCTTTAGGTAGATTGTTAAAAGATAGAGGCTTAAAAGTAACAATTCAAAAATTTGATCCATATTTAAATGTTGATCCAGGAACTATGAGTCCGTATCAACATGGAGAAGTATTTGTTACAGATGATGGTGCTGAAACTGACTTAGATTTAGGACACTATGAGCGTTTTATTGATATTAATTTAAATAAATATTCAAATGTTACAGCTGGGAAAGTTTATTCACATGTACTTAAGAAAGAACGTCGTGGTGATTATTTAGGTGGAACAGTTCAAGTTATTCCACATATTACTAATGAAATTAAAGAACGTTTATTACTTGCTGGTGAGAGTACAAACGCAGATGTAGTTATTACTGAAATCGGTGGTACAACTGGTGACATTGAATCACTTCCATTTATCGAAGCAATTAGACAGATTAGAAGTGATTTAGGTCGTGAAAACGTAATGTATGTACATTGTACTTTGCTTCCATACATTAAAGCTGCTGGTGAAATGAAAACAAAACCAACACAACACAGTGTTAAGGAACTACGTGGTTTAGGTATTCAGCCAGATTTAATTGTAGTGCGTACAGAATATGAAATGACACAAGATTTAAAAGATAAAATTGCATTATTCTGTGATATTAATAAAGAGAGCGTTATAGAATGTAGAGACGCATCATCTTTATATGAAATTCCATTACAATTAAGTGCACAGGATATGGATGATATTGTTATCAAGCGATTAGATTTAGATGCTAAATATGAAACGCAATTAGATGAATGGCAATATTTACTAGATACTGTTAATTCACTTGATGGTACAATCACAATCGGATTAGTAGGTAAATATGTTAGCTTACAAGATGCATACTTATCAGTTGTAGAGTCATTGAAACATGCTGGCTACCCATTGAAGAAAGACGTTGTAGTTAAGTGGATTGATTCTGGCGAAGTTAATGATAATAATGTTGAAGACTATTTAAAAGATGTAGATGGTATTCTTGTACCAGGTGGTTTTGGATTTAGAGCAAGCGAGGGTAAAATTGCTGCAATTAAATACGCTCGTGAAAATAATGTTCCATACTTTGGTATTTGCTTAGGTATGCAATTAGCGACTGTTGAGTTTGCACGCAATGTACTAGGTTTAGAGGGAGCACACTCAGCAGAACTTGATCCTAGCACACCTTATCCAATAATTGATTTATTACCTGAGCAAAAGGATATTGAAGACTTAGGTGGTACGTTACGTTTAGGATTATATCCATGTAAAATCAAAGAAAACACATTAGCACATCAAATTTATGACGCAATAAATATTGAAGAAAGACACCGTCATAGATATGAATTTAATAATGAATTTAGAGAACAATTAGAAGCTAATGGTATGGTGTTCTCTGGTACTAGTCCAGATGGTCGATTAGTAGAAATGGTAGAAATTCCAGAGAATGACTTCTATATCGCATGTCAATTCCATCCTGAATTCTTATCAAGACCTAACAGACCTCAACCTATTTTCAAATCGTTTGTAGAAGCGGCTTATAAACATCAAAATAAATAATATAATAAATCAACCCTTACGTACTGAAATGGTGACGTAAGGGTTGATTTTAAAATGAATATTGGTATATGACATTACAATTCTAAATCTCGTGTCATTTCAATCATTTGAGTGAAAATTTCATAATATATGTAATTAAAAGATATCGTATGAGGTTGAACCACTTTATCATAATCCTCAGTATAAACAATTGGTCTAGGGGTAGCTAGATTGATGAAATGTATAAAGTGTTCGGGTATTTCTAAATCTTTGGGTCGATTACAAATTAAGACAACATCTATATCATTATCTACTAATGTTTGTACATCTTTAGCTACTTCTTCAGTGTAATATGGTGAAAAGAGTAACACGCGATCTGTTGAATCTATATCATCAAATGTTGTGAGCGTGGATAATAATTTACTAGATTTAAGGTGCTCTTCACTTTCTATAACGAAAGGCTCGAAAAATTTCAAATCGCCATAGCCTTTAATGTATACATAACCTTCTCCACCGATTGCTTGTATTAGACATTGAGCAGCCATTTGAATATCTAAAGCTTGATCTTCTAACCGATTGAATATACCCGTTAATTGAGTTTGTAATATTTTAGACATGTTGTTCCTCCGTTTCATATGTATTGTAAATAAACTCAAACTTATGTGCAATGAAACCGTTCATATATTGAAATATTAATAATTTAGTATTTAATAGTAAAAGTTTATTTTAAATCAAGCATGCATTCACATGCAATTCAAAAAAATATCTGATATAATGATTTTAAAAATTGTGCAGTTGCACACAAGGAGGAACTTTCATGCCATTAGTTTCAATGAAAGAAATGTTAATCGATGCGAAAGAAAATGGTTATGCGGTTGGTCAATACAACTTAAATAACTTAGAATTTACTCAAGCTATTTTAGAAGCTTCACAAGAAGAGAACGCGCCAGTTATCTTAGGTGTTTCAGAAGGTGCTGCACGTTATATGAGTGGTTTCTATACAGTAGTTAAAATGGTTGAAGGTTTAATTCATGACTTAAACATTACTGTACCTGTAGCTATTCACTTAGACCATGGTTCAAGCTTTGAAAAATGTAAAGAAGCGATTGATGCTGGATTCACTTCAGTAATGATCGATGCTTCTCATAGTCCTTTTGAAGAAAATATCGAAATCACTTCAAAAGTTGTAGAGTATGCTCATCAACATGGTGTATCAGTAGAAGCTGAATTAGGAACAGTTGGTGGACAAGAAGATGATGTTGTAGGTGGCATTATTTATGCTGACCCTAAAGAATGCCAAGAATTAGTTGAAAGAACTGGCATTGATACTTTAGCTCCAGCATTAGGTTCAGTTCACGGGCCATATAAAGGTGAACCTAAATTAGGATTCAAAGAAATGGAAGAAATTGGTGCATCAACTGGTTTACCATTAGTTTTACATGGTGGTACTGGTATCCCAACTAAAGACATTCAAAAAGCAATCCCTTATGGTACTGCTAAAATTAATGTTAATACTGAAAATCAAATTGCTTCAGCTAAAGCAGTAAGAGAAGTATTAAATAATGATCAAGATGTATATGATCCACGTAAATATTTAGGACCTGCTCGTGAAGCGATTAAAGAAACAGTTAAAGGTAAAATTAGAGAATTTGGTACATCTAATCGTGCTAAATAAATAATGTAATTGAAGATGTTTTGAACTAGGAGTGAAACGTTAAGTCGTTTCACTCTTTTTCTTTATAATTTGAGTATTCATATTTAAATATTTTTCAAAAATGATTTATAATATTTGTATATATAATTCTCGAATTAGTTTTATAAAGTTTGAATCGATAATTTTAATAATTGCAATTATCATTAATTCGTAATAATTTATGTTTTACAAATAAAGAATATGTATTTTATAATGCTACTAATGTATTATTTTAAATAAATGAGAAACAAAGGAGATAAACTTATGACTCAAGAGGTAATAAAAATTCGCGGTGGTCAAACACTAAAGGGAGACGTTACGATAAGTGGTGCCAAAAATAGTGCGGTAGCAATTATCCCAGCAACATTATTAGCTCAAGGCCAAGTTAAATTAGATGGCTTACCACAAATTTCCGATGTAGAGACGCTAGTTAGTTTATTGGAAGATTTAAATATTAAAGCCCATTTAAATGGAAAAACTTTAGAAGTAGATACTTCAGAAATTGAAAATGCACCACTGCCTAACAATAAAGTTGAATCTCTTAGAGCATCTTATTACATGATGGGAGCAATGTTAGGGCGTTTTAAAAAATGTGTAATAGGATTACCTGGTGGTTGTCCATTAGGGCCACGTCCAATTGATCAACATATTAAAGGTTTTAAAGCATTAGGAGCAGAAATAGATGAATCAAATGATACATCTATGAAAATAGAAGCTAAAGAACTACATGGTGCTAATATCTTCTTAGATATGGTTAGTGTAGGCGCAACAATCAACATTATGTTGGCAGCTGTTCATGCAACTGGTCAAACAGTCATTGAAAATGCAGCAAAAGAACCTGAAGTTGTAGATGTTGCTAATTTCTTGAACAGTCTTGGCGCAGATATTAAAGGGGCAGGGACAAGTACGTTAAAAATTAATGGTGTTGATAGCTTACATGGTTCTGAATATCAAATTATCCCTGATCGTATTGAAGCAGGGACGTACATGTGTATAGCGGCAGCAGTTGGAGAAGAAATTACTATTAATAATATTGTTCCAAAACATGTTGAAGCACTTACTGTTAAATTAAAAGAACTTGGTGTAGACATCCAAGTAGATGGTGATGCTGAAAAAGCAATCATCAAACGCAAATCATCTTATAAAAATGTAGATATTAAAACATTAGTATACCCTGGGTTTGCAACAGATTTACAACAACCAATCACGCCTTTATTATTTATGGCAGATGGCCCTTCATTTGTAACAGAAACAATATATCCTGCACGTTTTAGACATGTCGATGAGTTAAAAAATATGGGTGCTAATATTGAAGCCGATATGGAAACTGGAACTGCTACAATTAAACCATCATCACTTAATGGTGCTGAAGTATATGCAAGTGATTTGCGTGCAGGTGCATGTTTAATTATTGCAGGTCTTTTAGCTGAAGGCGTTACTACAATTTATAACGTTAGACATATTTATAGAGGCTATACTGACATTGTTAAGCATTTAAAAGAATTAGGTGCAAATATTTGGACTGAAGAAGTCTAAAGGTATTGATAAGTTAATATTGGCAGTTTCAACTCTCGACATATTAGCTTTTTCTGGTATAATAATTATATTAGATACTAATAAGATTTTGGCTTATAGATATCATTAAAGCCTATACAATGTTTATATTTATAAGCGATTTTTAGTACCTACAATCTAAAGAAGTTTTGAATAGAGGTGAAGACAATGGAAATCTGTCCATATCTTGAAGAAACCTTTAAAATTGTTGGTAGAAGTTGGAACGGTTTAATCATTAATTATCTATCACGATGCACTGATTATACTGCGCACTTTTCCGATATGAAAAGGGATTTAAAGACCATTACACCACGTGCATTAAGTATTAAATTAACTGATTTAGGTGAATGGGGATTAGTTGAAAAGAAAGTAGTCTCAACTAGTCCAGTTTCAATCATTTATGAATTGACTGATAAAGGTAAAGCTTTAGCAGAAGCTTTAAAACCCATTGAAAAATGGGCTCAAGAACATGTAACACTTGAAGAAGAAGTTAAATCTAAATAATATAATAAAGAGTTTTGTGCCTTATATTGAATGAATAATCACTTTTATAATTGTTCATCATTGCCAGGTGCAAAACTCTTTTGCTATTTCATACTAAGATGGTATGTTTAATTTTCGATGAAAAAAGGTACACAAATCATATAACGATTCTTAAGGAGTGAAGAATTGATGAGAAATTATACTCAACAATATATAAATGGCGAATGGATTGATAGCGATAGTAATGAAACGATTGAAGTAATCAATCCAGCAACTGAAGAAGTTATTGGTAAAGTAGCTAAAGGTAATGCTAATGATGTAGAAAAAGCAGTAGAAGCTGCAAACAACGTTTATTTAGAATTTCGTCATAGCTCAGTGAAAGAAAGAAAAGAACTATTAGATAAAATTGTAGAAGAATATAAAAATAGAAAACAAGATATTATAGAAGCTATAACGGATGAATTAGGTGCACCTTTAACATTATCTGAGAATGTCCACTACCAAATGGGACTAAATCATTTTGAAGAGGCAAGTAGAGCACTAGATTCATTCGAATTTGAAGAAAGACGTGGAGATGCATTAGTTACTAAAGAGGCAATTGGTGTTTCAGGTTTAGTAACACCTTGGAATTTCCCAACTAATCAAACTTCATTGAAATTGGCAGCCGCTTTTGCAGCAGGTAGTCCTGTAGTTCTAAAACCTTCTGAAGAAACACCATTTGCTGCAGTCATTTTAGCTGAAATATTTGATAAAGTAGGCGTACCAAAAGGTGTATTTAATCTTGTTAATGGTGACGGCGAAGGTGTAGGTAATCCACTAAGTGAACATCCAAAAGTTAGAATGATGTCATTTACTGGTTCAGGACGCACAGGTTCAAAAATAATGGAAAAAGCTTCTAAAGATTTCAAAAAAGTATCACTTGAATTAGGTGGTAAATCGCCTTATATCGTATTAGATGATGTTGATGTTAAAGAAGCAGCGAAAGCAACTACTGGCAAAGTAGTTAACAACACAGGTCAAGTATGTACTGCAGGTACTCGTATTTTAATTCCTGAAAGCAAAAAAGAAGACTTCTTAACTGCACTCAAAGAAGAATTTAGTAAAGTTAAAGTTGGAGATCCACGAGAAGAAGGTACTCAAGTTGGACCGATTATTAGTAAGAAACAATTTGATACAGTCCAATCATATATTGATAAAGGTATTGAAGAAGGTGCAGAATTATTTTACGGTGGTCCTGGTAAACCTGAAGGATTAAATACTGGTTATTTCGCGAGACCAACTATTTTTATCAATGTAGACAATGACATGACAATTGCTCAAGAAGAAATCTTTGGACCAGTTGCTTCTGTAATCACATATAATAATTTAGATGAAGCAATCAAAATTGCTAATGATACTAAATATGGATTAGCAGGATATGTAATAGGTAAAGATAAAGAAACACTTCAAAAAGTAGCTCGTTCAATTGAAGCAGGTAGAATTGAAATCAATGAAGCTGGCAACCAACCAGATTTACCATTTGGTGGATATAAACAATCTGGAATTGGTCGTGAGTGGGGCGATTATGGTATAGAAGAATTCTTAGAAGTGAAATCAATTGCTGGTTATTTCAGTTAATTTAAAAAATTAATTTATATATTATTTATAACAGTTCATGGAATATTTTTAGTTCCATGAGCTGTTTTATTTTTGGAAATTTAATAAAATCGTTTTGTATTTAAATTGAAAATTTGCTATATTAATTCTAGTATTCAAGACTTTAAATATTATTTTATGAGATATCACAAATAGATTTAGTGAGTTCTTGAAATGAAACTATTTAAAATATCTCTTCTCTAATCAAATTGAAGTCTTTATAAATATATAAGAAATGGGTGCAATTTATGCCTGAAAAAGTACGTACATCTCCACAGTATGAGTCGTTTCATGAATTGTATAAAAATTACACAACGAAAGAATTAACACAAAAAGCAAAAACATTAAAACTTACTAATTATAGTAAATTGAATAAGAGTGAATTAGTTTTAGCTATCATGGAAGCCCAAATGGAAAAAGATGGTAACTATTACATGGAGGGTGTCTTAGATGATATCCAGCCTGATGGTTATGGGTTCCTCAGAACAGTCAACTATTCAAAAGGTGAAAAAGATATTTATATATCTGCAAGTCAAATACGACGTTTCGAAATTAAACGTGGTGATAAAGTAACCGGAAAAGTTCGTAAACCTAAAGATAATGAAAAATATTATGGTTTATTGCAAGTTGACTTTGTTAATGATGAGAATGCTGAAGTTGTAAAAAAACGCCCTCACTTTCAAGCTTTAACGCCTCTCTATCCTGAGGAAAGAATCGTTTTAGAAACAGATCCCCAAAATTATTCAACACGTATAATGGATTTAGTTACGCCTATTGGTCTAGGTCAACGTGGACTTATTGTTGCACCTCCTAAAGCGGGTAAAACGTCTTTATTAAAAGAAATTGCAAATGCGATTAGTAAAAATAAACCTGATGCAAAATTATTTATTTTATTAGTTGGGGAACGTCCGGAAGAAGTAACTGATATTGAAAGATCTGTTGAATCTGCTGAAGTAGTGCACTCGACTTTTGATGAGCCACCAGAACACCATGTTAAAGTAGCTGAATTATTACTAGAACGTGCTAAACGATTAGTTGAGATTGGTCAAGATGTTATTATTCTGATGGACTCAATTACTCGATTGGCAAGAGCGTATAACTTAGTTATACCGCCAAGTGGAAGAACATTATCAGGTGGTCTTGATCCTGCTTCATTACACAAACCTAAAGCATTCTTTGGTGCTGCACGTAACATTGAAGCAGGAGGAAGTTTAACGATATTAGCCACTGCATTAGTTGAAACTGGATCACGCATGGACGATATGATTTATGAAGAATTCAAAGGAACAGGAAATATGGAACTTCATCTTGATCGTAAATTATCTGAACGTCGAATTTTCCCTGCGATTGATATTGGAAGAAGTTCTACGCGTAAAGAAGAATTACTTATTAGTAAATCTGAACTTGATTCACTATGGCAGTTAAGAAACATGTTCACAGACTCTACAGATTTCACAGAAAGATTTATTAGAAAATTAAAACGCTCTAAAAGTAATAAAGAATTTTTCCAACAGTTGCAAAAGGCTGCTGAAGAAAGTACAAAAACAGGAAAACCGATTATTTAACGAATGTCAGTTTGAGGGTTGCGTTTTAATCTAATAACTATTATAATTACCAAGTATTGGGTAAAAAACTCACAAATAACTCTGTTCCAGATGGTTCAGGGCAAAGGAGCTGAAAATTAATGAGACAAGGAATCCATCCTGATTATCACAAAGTTATCTTTTTAGATACAACTACTAACTTTAAATTTTTAAGTGGTTCAACTAAAACATCTTCAGAAACAATGGAATGGGAAGATGGTAATGAATACCCAGTTATTCGTTTAGATGTATCTTCTGATTCACACCCATTCTACACAGGACGTCAAAAATTCGCTGCTGCGGATGGTCGTGTGGAACGTTTCAACAAAAAGTTTGGTCTCAAATCAAACAACAACTAATTATAAGTTTAAACTGTCTGCCTAATCTATTTTATATAGAAATGCGTAGACAGTTTTTTTAAATTTAAGTAGTATTTAAAGAGATATTTATAATACATAGAAATATGATATAATTAAGCGATTATGTTTTTGTAAAAGGTGGAACTTATAATGTATGAAACTTACCATTCCGGTTGGATTGAATGCATTACTGGAAGTATGTTTAGCGGTAAGTCAGAAGAACTAATTCGTAGACTAAGAAGAGGGATATACGCTAAACAAAAAGTAGTAGTGTTTAAACCAGCGATTGATGATCGTTATCATAAAGAAAAAGTTGTTTCTCATGACGGTAATGAATTAGAAGCAATTAATATTTCTACTTCAAGAGATATATTATTACAGGATTTGTCTCATGTTGATGTCATTGGTATTGATGAGATTCAATTTTTCGATAAAGAAATTGTAAATATAGTGGAGAAGCTTGCTGAAAATGGCCATCGAGTAGTGGTTGCAGGCTTAGATATGGATTTCAGAGGGGAACCATTCGAACCCATGCCACAAATCATGGCGGTAAGTGAACAAGTTACTAAATTACAGGCTGTATGTGCAGTATGTGGTTCATCATCAAGTAGAACACAACGCTTAATCGATGGACAGCCAGCTAAAGTAGATGATCCTATCATTTTAGTTGGGGCGAATGAAAGTTATGAACCGAGATGTCGTGCACATCATATCGTAGCACCAAGTACAAGTGACGAGGAGGAAATGTAGTGTTTGATCAATTAGATATCGTTGAAGAAAGATATGAACAACTCAATGAAATGTTAAGTGACCCTGAGATTGTTAATGATTCAGATAAGTTACGTAAATATTCAAAAGAACAAGCTGATTTACAAAAAACAGTTGATGTATATAGAGATTATAAAAGTAAAAAAGAAGAAATTGCTGAAATTGATGAAATGTTAAATGAAACAGAAGATAAAGAAGAAATTGAAATGTTGAAAGAGGAAAGTGCTAGTTTGAAAAGTGCGATTCCTGAGTTGGAAGAACAACTTAAATTTTTATTAATTCCAAAAGACCCTAATGATGAGAAAGACGTTATCGTTGAAATCAGAGCAGCAGCAGGTGGAGATGAAGCGGCAATCTTCGCTGGCGATTTACTAAGAATGTATAGTAAGTATGCAGAATCTCAAAACTTTAAAACTGAAATTGTTGAAGCGGCTGAAAGTGACCATGGTGGTTATAAAGAAATTAGTTTCTCAGTTTCAGGTAGCGGTGCTTATAGTAAATTAAAATTTGAAAATGGTGCACACCGAGTTCAACGTGTACCTGAAACAGAATCAGGTGGACGAATTCATACTTCAACAGCGACAGTTGCTGTTCTTCCTGAAGTTGAAGATGTTGAGATTGAAATCCGTAATGAAGATTTGAAAATAGACACATATCGCTCAAGTGGTGCTGGTGGTCAGCACGTTAATACAACTGACTCAGCTGTTCGTATCACTCACTTACCTACTGGTGTTATTGCAACTTCTTCTGAAAAATCTCAAATTCAAAACCGTGAAAAAGCGTTGAAAGTTTTAAAAGCACGTTTATATGATATGAAATTACAGGAAGAACAACAAAAATATGCAGCACAACGTAAATCAGCAGTGGGTACAGGAGATAGATCTGAAAGAGTTAGAACATATAACTATCCTCAAAGCCGTGTAACTGACCATAGAATAGGATTAACTTTACAAAAGTTAGATCAAATTATGGAAGGTAAATTAGATGAAATTATTGATGCATTAACTTTATCTGAACAAACCGAGAAGTTGAAAGAACTAAACAATGGTGAACTTTAAAGAACAATTAGATTATGCGATTAAACAAGCTGTAGATAAGGGTTATGAACAATCGAGAGCAGAATGGTTGATGCTTGATTTATTTGGGTGGTCAAGAACTGATTATTTAATTCACATGTATGATGACATGTCAAAAGCAGAAGAAATCAAGTTTTCACTCGCGACTGAACGGATGCTTTTAGGTGAACCTATACAATATATTGTTGGTTTTCAATCTTTCTATGGCTATCAATTTCAAGTTAATGAACATTGTTTAATTCCACGTCCTGAAACGGAGGAAGTGATGTTGCATTTTCTTGAAAATTGTAAATCAAGTGCTACAATTGCTGATATTGGAACTGGCAGTGGTGTTTTAGCTGTTACTTTAAAAAAGTTGAATAAAGATTTCACTGTTTATGCAACAGACATTGTTCAAGAGACCTTAGAAGTTGCATCAGACAATGCACATTATCATGAGGCAGCTGTAACTTTTTTAAAAGGCAATGCATTGAAACCTTTCATACAAAATAATATAAAATTGGATGGTATTGTTTCTAATCCACCATATATCGATGTTGATGAGATAGAAATGATGGAGAACACAGTTGTTAAGTATGAACCTCATACAGCATTGTTTGCAGAGAATAAGGGTTTCGCTATTTATGAATTAATCCTTAATGATTTGCCTAAAGTTTTAAATAAAGATGCTTATGTCACCTTCGAAATTGGTTATAACCAAGGTGAAAGGTTAAAAAATATTATTTTAGAAAAGTATCCAAAACTTGATGTTAAAGTTATTAAAGATATAAACGGTAATGAAAGAATAGTGTCTTTTAAATGGTAAAACTCAAAGTTACTTATCTGATAAAATTTAGATGAGTAACTTTTCATATATATGAATAAAACAATAATGAAGGAGTGAGCTTGATGAAAACTGAGATATGGGATATGCGTGATTATCAAGAATCGCCATTAGATTATCCAGAATTGGAAAATATAAAACAGGTATATAATGGTGGTGGGTTAATTGCAATTCCAACAGAGACTGTTTACGGATTGGGTGCAGATGCTCGAAACCAACATGCAGTTTCAAATATATATCAAGCCAAAGGACGTCCTTCTGATAATCCATTAATTGTCCATATACATGATAAATCTCAGCTTGATCAAATAGTTTCTCATTTGCCTGAAGAAGCCAAATGTTTGATGGATGAATTTTGGCCTGGACCTATTTCATTTATTTTACCTTTAAGACAGGGTTATCTTTGTGAGAAAGTAACAGGTGGCTTACAATCAATTGCGGTAAGAATGCCAAGCCATCCAATAGGAAGAGCTATACTTCAATACATTGATATGCCTATCGCTGCCCCTAGTGCTAATGTAAGTGGGCGACCTTCTCCTACAACCTTTCAACACGTTTTTAATGATTTAAATGGCAAAATTGACGGTATAGTCAATGGTGATCAAAGTGAAGAAGGATTAGAAAGCACTGTGTTAGATTGTACACAGTTTCCTTTCAGAATAGCAAGACCAGGATCAATAACACAAGCAATGCTTAATGATGTTTTTCCAGGAAGTGTTGAGGATTATCATTATGACGTCAATAGCCAACCAATAGCACCTGGAATGAAGTATAAGCACTATGCCCCTGATACACCAGTAACGATGCTAACGCATCTTAGTAAACCTATTAAAACAATTAAAGAATGGAGTAAAACAGCTTTTATTTTACCGGAAACTTTGAAGCAGTATGCTCCAAGTGATGCACTATTCATTAAACTTTGTAAAGATGAAAAAGATATAAGACAAGCTAATCATAACTTGTATCAAATACTTCATAGTATTGATGAAAATCCATCAATAGATCAAGCATATATTTATGCTTTTGATAAAACAGATGAATCTGAAGCAATAATGAATCGGATTATTAAAGCTACAGGTAATCACATTGTTCGAGGTGATAACTTATGAGAATAACATTTGTATGTACTGGAAACACTTGCCGAAGTCCAATAGCCGAAAGTATCGCGAAGAAAATGCTTGTAGATGACACAATTAATTCTAGAGGACTGTTCGCGATTGATGGTCAATCCGTATCACCAGAGTCATTAGAAGTCATTATGGAGCATAATTTGCCTGAACCTACTGTAGCTAAGCAATTTAGTGAGAAAGATTTGAATAGTGACTTAATTTTAACGATGACAGATATTCATAAACAACAACTGGTTTCTCATTATGGTGACAATGGTCGCATTTATCAACTCAGTGAATATGTTGGAGAAATAGGTGACATTGTTGATCCTTTTGGTGGTAGCATAGATACTTACCGTCAAACGTTTGAACAACTTCTGTATTTGATAGGTAAGTTACGTACAAATTCATAAGCCAAATATTATACAATTAGTATATGTTAAGCTTTAAATAAGTTATAATGAAGAAGTATAGCTAGTTTGCTATGCTTCTTTTTAATTATGTATTTAAGGTGGAGATTTTAATGCAAGAACTTAAAACTTTGCTTGATGAACTTAAATCGCAATCATTTTTCAATGAAAATGAAATTTGTGTGATAGGATGTTCGACTTCTGAAGTTATAGGACAGAAGATTGGTTCTGTAGGGTCAATGGAAGTTGCTGAAGCGATCTTTAATGCATTAGAAGAAGTGAAACAAGATACTGGTGTTTCTTTTGCATTCCAAGGTTGTGAACACATTAATAGGGCAGTCACAATTGAACGTGAAGATTTCAACCCTCTAACTATGGAAGAAGTCACTGTTGTTCCCGATGTTCACGCAGGAGGAAGTCTTGCTACATATGCTTATAAGCATATGAATGACCCAATCGTAGTTGAACATATTTCTGTACCTAAAGGTATTGATATAGGTCAAACATTAATTGGAATGCATATTAAACACGTTTGTGTACCGGTTAGGACAAGTGTCAAACAGGTTGGTGAAGCAATTGTAACGATTGCAACCTCAAGACCTAAGAAAATCGGCGGTGAACGAGCTAAATACGAATAAGCTTGAAAGCGTAGGAGGGGATTTTTATGTCTTATATCCAAAATCAAGATAAAGCTGTCTATGAAGCGATTCAAAATGAATACAATAGACAAAATAACAACATTGAATTAATAGCATCTGAAAATTTTGTATCTGAAGCGGTAATGGAAGCACAAGGTTCTGTAATGACTAATAAATATGCTGAAGGCTATCCTGGTCGTCGTTATTATGGTGGTTGTGATTATGTAGATGTTACTGAAACAATTGCTATCGAACGAGCTAAAGCATTATTTGGTGCTGAACATGTAAATGTGCAACCACATTCAGGTTCTCAAGCAAACATGGCAGTTTATCTTGTCGCTCTAGAGATGGGTGATACTGTTTTAGGAATGAATTTAAGTCATGGTGGTCACTTAACACACGGGTCACCAGTTAATTTTAGTGGTAAATTCTATAACTTTGTTGACTATGGTGTAGATAAGGAAACTGAAAAAATTGACTATGAAGTGGTGCGTCAATTAGCACATGAACATAAACCGAAATTAATAGTTGCAGGTACATCAGCATATTCTAGACAACTGGATTTTAAAAAGTTTAAAGAAATCGCTGATGAAGTTGGTGCTAAATTAATGGTTGATATGGCCCATATCGCTGGTTTAGTAGCAGCAGGTTTACACCCAAATCCTGTTGAACATGCAGACTTTGTCACTACAACTACTCATAAAACAATACGTGGCCCACGTGGAGGCTTAATTCTTTGTAAAGAAGAGTATAAGAAAGATATAGATAAAACAATATTCCCTGGAATTCAAGGTGGCCCATTAGAGCATGTCATTGCAGCTAAAGCAGTTGCGTTTGGTGAAGCGCTTGAGCAAGATTTTAAAGTTTATCAAGAACAAGTAATTAAAAACGCTAAAGTACTTTCACAAACATTGCAAGAAGAAGGCTTTAGAATTGTTTCAGGAGGAACTGATAATCATTTACTTTCTGTAGATGTTAAAAATTCAGTTAATGTTACTGGTAAAGAAGCTGAAGCGACTTTAGATTCTATTGGAATAACATGTAATAAAAATACAATCCCATTTGATCAAGAAAAAGCTTTCGTAACAAGTGGTATACGTTTAGGTACACCTGCAGCGACTACGAGAGGCTTTGATGAGGAAGCGTTTAAAGAAGTAGGTCGTATTATTAGCTTAGCACTAAAAAATCCTAATAATGATACTAAATTAAAAGAAGCAAGAGAAAGAGTAAGTCGTTTAACTGCTAAATATCCGCTATATGAATAATTTATAAAATTTTGGAGGAAATATAAATGAGTAAAGTACATGTATTTGATCACCCACTAATTCAACACAAATTAAGTTACATCCGTGATATGAATACGGGAACTAAAGAATTTAGAGAACTTGTTGATGAAGTAGGCATGTTAATGGCGTATGAAGTTACTAGAGATTTAGAACTACAAGATGTAGAAATTAAAACGCCAGTAACAACAATGACTGCAAAAAGATTAGCTGGTAAAAAATTAGCTATCGTTCCAATTCTTAGAGCTGGTTTAGGTATGACAGATGGTGTGTTAAGTCTAGTACCAGCAGCTAGAGTAGGTCATATTGGTCTATATCGTGATCCTAACACATTAAAAGCAGTAGAATACTTTGCTAAACTTCCACAAGATATTGATGAGAGACAAATCATTGTTGTAGATCCAATGCTAGCAACTGGAGCATCAGCAATTGAAGCCATCAATTCATTAAAGAAACGCGGTGCAAAAAATATTAGATTTATGTGTTTAATTGCAGCACCAGAAGGTGTAGAAAAGATGCAAGAGGCGCATGATGATGTAGATATTTATATTGCAGCATTAGATGAAAAATTAAATGACAAAGCATACATTACACCTGGTTTAGGTGATGCTGGGGACAGATTATTTGGTACAAAATAGTATTTAGGAGCTTAAAGTATGAAAAAAATTATGACAGTCTTTGGTACTAGACCAGAAGCAATTAAGATGGCACCTTTAGTAAAGGCACTCGAATATGATGCTGAGTTAGAACCAATGATTGTTGTAACTGCTCAGCATCGTGAGATGTTAGATTCAGTATTACATACTTTTAACATTAAGCCACATTATGATTTAAATATTATGAAGGAAGGTCAAACACTTTCCGACATTACCTCAAGAGCTATGACGAAACTTGAAGATGTTATAAAAAAAGAGAGACCAGATATGGTATTAGTTCATGGCGACACAACTACAACATTTTCTGGTGCTCTTGCTGCTTTTTATAATAAAGTTGCTATTGGTCATGTTGAAGCAGGTTTAAGAACGCGACATAAATATGCGCCATTTCCAGAAGAAGTGAATAGGCAAATGGTTAGCAATTTAGCCGATTTACATTTTGCACCTACTAAAGGGGCGGCTAATAATCTACTTCAAGAAAACAAGAGTCCTGATTCAATAATTATTACTGGAAATACTGCTATCGACACACTCGAACTAACTATACAAAAAGAATATACTTCAGATATTATAAGAAAACATCAAGGTAAACGTATTATATTATTAACTGTACATAGACGAGAAAATGTCGGACAGCCAATGATTGATATTTACAAAGCGATGCGCAAAATTGTGGATGAATATGAAGATATCGTTATTGTGTCTCCATTGCATTTAAATCCTAAAGTAAGAGAACTAGCTTACGAGTATTTAGGAGAACATGAACGTATAGAATTAATTGAACCACTCGATGTTGTAGATTTTCATAACTTTGCAAATAAAGCATATTTAATTTTGACTGATTCAGGGGGGATTCAAGAAGAAGCCCCTTCATTAAATAAACCTGTTCTTGTTCTAAGAGATGTAACTGAAAGACCAGAAGGTGTAACAGCAGGTACTTTAAAGGTTGTAGGTACTGATTTTGATAATGTTTTTAAATCAACAACAGAAATCTTAGAAAATCAAATGATTTATGATCAAATGGCCCTAACTCAAAATCCTTATGGTGATGGTAATGCATCTTTGAGAATATGTGAGAGTATAAAATATTATTTCGGCTTAACTTCAAAAATGCCAAAGTCTTTCAATTCATAAAATAATCATAATTGTGAACATTTTGTGACAATTAAAGAGTTAATTTTTACAACAATTTGAATAGAATTGACACACTATTTACCCTATATTATTATTAAATTTGTATGAGTGGAACGGTTTACATGGTTGTCATAAGTTAATTTGGAGGAAAAAAATGAGGCGTTTCAGCATCATATTTAAACAATTCATTCAATATTATATTTATTTTCTAATTTTATTGGGTGTATTGTATATCATTATTCCAAAACCTTTTATTCTTGGATTGATAATCGGCACAGTTGGATCTTTAATAAATACCTATATTTTCGAATTATATTTATCTCGGGCAAAGCAACCAGATAACATACATATTTCTACGGGCAATACTTGGAGGTACTTAGTCGCTATCATTGCGTGCGTAATATGGTTTTTATTAAAAGATTATGTCAATATTATTGGAGTAATGATAGGTCTTATGTTTTCTTATGTTTTAATCATACTACGCCCTCTACTGCTAAAGAGTTAAAATTTTAAGAACGAAAGAGGTGAGTACATGGATCACAAAAACCCGCTCGTGAGTTGGAATGTGTTTGGTTTTGATCTCGTTTTCAATTTAGCAAGCATCATGATGTTAGTTATTACAGCAATCATTGTTTTTCTTATAGCTATTATTTGTACACGTAATTTAAAGAAAAGACCATCAGGTAAACAGAATTTTATCGAATGGATCTTTGACTTTGTGAGAAGCATCATTGAGAGTAATATGGCTTGGAAAAAAGGTGGTCAGTTTCACTTCTTAGCTGTAACATTGATATTATTTATCTTTGTTGCAAACATGTTAGGGTTACCATTTGCTATAGTGACTAAAGATCATTATCTATGGTGGAAATCACCAACAGCAGATGCAACAGTCACATTGACATTGTCAACTATGATGATATTACTTACACACTATTATGGTGTGAAAATGCGTGGTACTAAGGCATACATAGGTAATTACTTCAAACCATTCTGGCCTTTAGCAATTATCAATGTTTTTGAAGAATTCTCTTCAACACTAACACTTGGACTACGTTTATACGGTAATATTTTTGCCGGTGAATTATTACTTTCATTATTAGCCGGTTTAGTTGTAAGTAGTGCTTGGGGTTGGATTATAGGTATTCCAGGTTTAATCGTATGGCAAGGATTTTCAATCTTTGTTGGCTCAATCCAGGCATATATATTTATCATGCTTTCAATGGTTTACATGTCCCACAAAGTAGCGGACACACATTAACTTAAACAAACATTTTAGGAGGAATTATTAATATGGGTTTAATCGCAGCAGCAATTGCAATTGGTTTATCAGCACTAGGCGCAGGTATCGGTAACGGTCTTATCGTTTCAAGAACAGTAGAAGGTGTAGCTCGTCAACCAGAAGCACGTGGACAACTAATGAGTATCATGTTCATCGGTATTGGTTTAGTTGAGGCATTACCTATCATCGGTGTTGTAATCGCATTCATGACTCTTTTCCAATAAGAAAATTTCATGGCGAAGTCACTTGGATCTTCGCCGTTCGTTTTATTTAATGGCAAGTGGTGATTAATTATGAAAGGAGTGTCAAATGCCAGTGAATGCATTAACTAATTCATTCGTTCTAGGTGCAGCAGGTGGTGGTGTTGAATGGGGTACTGTCATTGTAACAGTTATCACATTTGCTATATTACTAGCACTACTTAAGAAATTTGCTTGGGGTCCATTAAAAGAAGTAATGGATAAACGTGAACGTGACATCAACAGAGACATTGATGAAGCCGAAGAAGCAAAACTAAATGCACAAAAACTTGAAGAAGAAAACAAAAAGACACTAAAACAAACTCAAGATGAAGTTCAACGTATTTTAGAAGATGCTAGAGTTCAAGCACGTAAACAACATGAAGAAATCATTCATGAAGCAAATATTCGTGCAAACGGTATGATTGAAACTGCTCAAAGTGAAATCAATAGCGAGAAAGAACGTGCATTAGCGGATATTAACAATCAAGTGTCTGAATTATCAGTATTGATTGCTTCTAAAGTACTTCAAAAAGAAATTTCAGAACAAGATCAAAAAGAACTTGTTGATAAGTATTTAAAAGAGGCAGGCGATAAATAATGGCAAATGTAGCAAATAAATACGCTAAAGCATTATTTGACGTCGCTATTGATAAAGACAGATTAGATTTAATGTATGATGAATTGAGTGAAGTAAGTGAAGCTACAAGAAACTATGGTGAAGATTTAAGAGCAATTGACTCAAATCCAAACCAACCAGCTTCTGAAAGACGCAAATTTGTTGGTATCGTTTTTGGAGATGCTAATTATTACTTAAAAAATATGCTAATGATATTAGCTAATAATCGTCATTTAGTACTTATCAATTCGATTTTTAAAGAATTCAAAAGTTTATATAATGAATATCATAATGAAGATTCAGCAATTGTTGAATCAGTTTATCAACTAAGTGATGAAGAACTTGATCGCATTAAAGACTTAATTTTAAAACAAACTAATTTATCACAAGTACATATTACTACGAAAATAAATCCAGAATTAATTGGAGGATTTAGAGTTAAAGTTGGTACTACTGTGCTAGATGGCAGTGTTAAAAAAGATTTAGAACAAATCGAACGCAAATTTAGAAGAGTAAACTAAAATAAAGAGGAGTGACATAGATGGCCATAAAAGCTGAAGAAATCAGTGCATTACTTCGCTCACAAATTGAAAATTATGAGTCTGAAATGTCTGTAACTGATGTTGGTACGGTACTCCAAATTGGTGACGGTATCGCATTAATTCACGGATTAAATGACTGTATGGCTGGTGAGCTAGTAGAGTTCTCAAATGGTGTTCTTGGTTTAGCTCAAAACCTTGAAGAATCAAATGTGGGTGTAGTTATTTTAGGACCATATACTGAAATTACTGAAGGCGACGAAGTTAGACGTACTGGACGTATTATGGAAGTTCCAGTTGGGGAAAAACTTATTGGTCGTGTTGTTAACCCACTAGGTCAACCTATTGATGGACAAGGTCCTATCAATACAACTAAAACACGTCCTGTTGAACAAAAAGCTACAGGTGTAATGGCTCGTAAATCTGTTGACGAACCACTTCAAACTGGTATTAAAGCGATTGACGCATTAGTTCCAATTGGACGTGGTCAACGTGAGTTAATTATCGGAGATAGACAAACAGGTAAAACAACAATCGGTATTGATACAATCTTAAACCAAAAAGGTTTAGATACAATTTGTATTTACGTAGCAATTGGTCAAAAAGATTCAACTGTACGTGCAAATGTAGAAAAATTGCGTCAAGCTGGTGCATTAGATTACACAATTGTTGTTTCAGCTTCAGCATCTGAACCTTCACCATTACTTTACATTGCACCTTACTCAGGTGTAACTATGGGTGAAGAGTTTATGTTCAATGGTAAACATGTATTAATCGTTTACGATGATTTAACTAAACAAGCTGCTGCTTACCGTGAGTTATCATTATTATTACGTAGACCACCAGGTCGTGAAGCGTATCCAGGTGACGTATTCTACCTACATAGTAGATTATTAGAAAGAGCAGCTAAACTAAATGATGATTTAGGTGGCGGTTCAATTACTGCGTTACCAATCATTGAAACACAAGCAGGGGATATTTCTGCGTACGTACCAACTAACGTAATTTCAATTACAGATGGACAAATTTTCTTACAATCTGATTTATTCTTCTCAGGTGTAAGACCAGCGATTAACGCAGGACAATCAGTTTCACGTGTAGGTGGATCTGCTCAAATTAAAGCAATGAAGAAAGTAGCAGGTACGCTACGTTTAGACTTAGCTTCGTATAGAGAATTAGAATCATTTGCACAATTCGGTTCTGATTTAGATGAATTTACAGCTAGAAAACTTGAAAGAGGTAAACGTACGGTTGAAGTCTTGAAACAAGATCAAAACAAACCACTTCCTGTTGAAAATCAAGTTTTAATTATCTATGCATTAACAAAAGGTTACCTAGATGATATTCCTGTAGAAGACATCACACGTTTTGAAGATGAATTGAATAGTTGGACTAAATCAAATGGTTCAGACTTATTAAATGAAATTAGAGAAACTGGTGGCTTACCATCTGATGATAAATTTGAAGCAACTATTAATGAATTCAAGAAAAGCTTTAGCAAATCTGAATAATTAAACTTTAAATTGAAAGGGTGGTGAGATAATGGCTTCATTAAAAGAGATAGATGGTCGTATTAAATCGACGAAAAAAATGAAACAAATTACCAAAGCGATGAATATGGTATCAAGTTCAAAATTACGTCGAGCTGAAAAAAACACTAAACAATTTGAACCTTATATGGAGAAAATGCAAGATGCTATTACTGCAATTGCAGGTGCTAGTAAAAATTCTAGTCATCCTATGCTTAGACCTAGACAAGTTCAACGTAGTGGCTACCTAGTTATTACAAGTGATAAAGGCTTAGCAGGTGCTTATAGTTCAAATGTACTAAAACGACTTATTAATGACATTAAAGAAAAGCATACTAGCAGTGACGAATATAGCATTATTGTATTGGGTCAATCTGGTGTTGATTTCCTTAAAAATAGAGGTTATGAAATTGAGAATTCGCTTGTTGATGTTCCTGATCAACCTTCATTTAAATCAATACAAGCAATTGCTAAACATGCGATTGACTTATTCAGTGAAGAACATATTGACGAATTAAAAATTTATTATAGTCACTATGTTAGTGTTCTTGAGAATAAACCAACAACTAAACAAGTTTTACCATTATCTCGTGAAGATTCTAGCCAAGGTCAAGGTCAAATGTCTTCGTATGAATTTGAGCCTGATAAAGAGTCTATCCTAAGTGTTATTCTTCCTCAATATGTTGAAAGTTTAATTTATGGAACGATTTTAGATGCTAAGGCTAGTGAACATGCAGCGAGAATGACTGCAATGAAAAATGCTTCTGATAATGCAACTGAACTTATTGATGACTTATCATTACAATATAATAGAGCTAGACAAGCTGAAATCACTCAACAAATCACTGAAATTGTTGGTGGTTCCGCAGCACTTGAATAATAATTTAAAGGAGGAAACAACATGAGTAATGGCCGTGTAACTCAGGTTATGGGTCCTGTTATTGACGTTCGTTTTGAACATAATGAAGTACCTGAAATTAATAACGCCTTAATCATCGAAGTTCCCAAAGAAGATGGTACTTTTGAATTAACGCTTGAAGTTGCATTACAACTAGGTGATGACGTTGTTCGTACAATTGCTATGGATTCAACAGATGGTGTTCAACGTGGTATGGAAGTTCAGAACACTGGAAAAGACATTTCAGTACCAGTTGGCGAAGTAACTTTAGGACGTGTATTTAACGTATTAGGTGACACAATTGATTTAGAAGATAAATTAGATGGTTCAGTAAGACGTGATCCAATTCATAGACAATCACCTAACTTTGACGAATTATCTACTGAAGTAGAAATTCTTGAAACTGGAATCAAAGTTGTAGACTTATTAGCACCATACATCAAAGGTGGTAAAATCGGTCTGTTTGGTGGTGCCGGTGTTGGTAAAACCGTTTTAATCCAAGAATTGATTAATAATATCGCACAAGAACATGGTGGTATCTCTGTATTTGCTGGTGTAGGTGAACGTACACGTGAAGGTAACGACCTATATTATGAAATGAGAGATAGTGGTGTTATTAAGAAAACAGCAATGGTATTTGGTCAAATGAACGAGCCACCTGGTGCACGTATGCGTGTGGCACTTTCTGCATTGACAATGGCTGAGTATTTCCGTGATGAACAAGGACAAGACGTTCTGTTATTCATCGATAACATTTTCAGATTTACTCAAGCAGGTTCAGAAGTATCAGCATTATTGGGACGTATGCCTTCAGCTGTAGGTTATCAACCTACTTTAGCTACAGAAATGGGTCAATTACAAGAACGTATTACATCAACGAATAAAGGTTCAGTAACCTCAATTCAAGCAGTATTCGTACCAGCCGATGACTATACTGACCCAGCGCCAGCAACTGCATTCGCTCACTTAGATGCTACAACTAACTTAGAACGTAAATTAACTGAGATGGGTATCTATCCTGCCGTGGATCCTTTAGCATCTACATCAAGAGCATTAGAACCAGCAATTGTTGGTCAAGAGCATTATGAAGTGGCACGAGATGTCCAATCAACACTTCAAAAATATAGAGAATTACAAGATATCATTGCTATTTTAGGTATGGATGAGTTATCAGAAGAAGATAAATTGACTGTAGAACGTGCACGTCGAATTCAATTCTTCTTGTCACAAAACTTCCATGTAGCAGAACAATTCACTGGTCAAAAAGGTTCATACGTTCCTGTTAAAACTACTGTAGCTGATTTTAAAGACATTTTAGATGGTAAATATGACCATATTCCTGAAGATGCTTTCCGTTTAGTTGGAAGTATGGAAGATGTAATTGCCAAAGCAAAAGATATGGGTGTTGAAGTCTAAACAATTAGGAGGTATAGATAATGAGTACAGTTAATCTTGATATTGTCACTCCTAATGGTTCAGTCTACGAAAAAGATGACGTTGAATTAGTTGTTTTTCAAACTACAGCTGGTGAAATGGGTGTCATGAGTGGGCATATTCCGACAGTTGCCGCATTAAAAACAGGCCATGTAAAAGTGAATTTTAGAAATGGTACTGAATATATAGCTGTTAGTGGTGGCTTTGTTGAAATTAGACAACATAAAGTATCTGTCATTGTTCAAACAGCTGAAACTGCAAGTGAAATTGATGTAGAACGAGCTAAATTAGCTCGTCAAAGAGCACAATCTCATTTAGAAGATCAGGATAACAGTGATATAAACAGAGCTAAAAGAGCGTTGGCAAGAGCTGAAAACCGCTTACGCGTAGCAGAATTAAAATAATTAAAAAGGTTTGGAAACTAACTTTAGTTTTCAAACCTTTTTTATGTTGTATCATAGTCACGATTAGTATCATTCTGTGCTTATTTAATGTACAATATAGTACAGAAATCTAAAAGGAGAGAATGTCATGGATTATATTGGACAATTTGCAATAGTACACTTAATTTTACATGTTCTGTGTATTTGTATAGCTTATTGGGCATTAAACTCTCTTAAATTAGATCAATTTTTTAAAAAAGGCTATGCTACTCAAGTACAAGTTTGTCTAATGTTTTTAGCGGTATTATTGGGTACAGCTGTTAGTAATTTTTTAATTGATTTATTACAATTCTCAACACAAGTGAAATTTTTATTTCAATAATGAGGTTATTGTAAATTCTTTTTAAAAATGGATATAATAAATAAATAATTGATTGAAAATCGGGAAATGATGATAGTAATAGGAGTTTAAAGTGGAGGATTATTATGGATAAAATAGTTATAAAAGGTGGCAATCGCCTAACTGGAGAAGTTAAAGTTGAAGGAGCTAAAAATGCAGTTTTACCAGTACTAACTGCATCACTGTTAGCATCAGAAGGTCAAAGTAAACTTGTTAACGTTCCAGATCTAAGTGATGTTGTAACAATAAATAATGTGTTATCAACATTAAACGCTAATGTGGAGTATAACAAAGAAGAAGGTGCTGTATTAGTTGATGCATCTACAACATTAAAAGAAGAGGCACCTTATGAATATGTTAGTAAGATGCGTGCGAGCATATTGGTTATGGGTCCTTTACTAGCTCGATTAGGACATGCCATTGTCGCATTACCAGGTGGTTGTGCAATTGGTGCACGACCAATAGAGCAACATATTAAAGGTTTTGAAGCTCTAGGTGCTGAAATTCACCTTGAAAATGGAAATATTTATGCTAGTACAAAAGATGGTTTAAAAGGTACAGATATTCATTTGGATTTCCCTAGTGTAGGTGCAACTCAAAACATTATTATGGCTGCTTCACTTGCAAAGGGTAAAACAGTAATTGAAAATGTTGCTAAAGAACCTGAAATTGTTGATTTAGCAAACTATATCAATGAAATGGGTGGTAAAGTTACCGGGGCTGGTACTGATACTATTACAATTCATGGTGTCGAAAAATTAAGAGGTGTTGAACATTCAATTATTCCAGATAGAATTGAAGCAGGTACCCTTATCATAGCTGCTGCAATTACACGTGGTGATGTATTTGTTCGAGACGCTGTGAAGGAACACATGACTAGTTTAATTTATAAACTAGAAGAAATGGGTGTTAATTTAGATTTCCAAGAAGATGGTGTAAGAGTCACTGCTGAGCATGAACTTAAACCAGTTGACGTTAAAACATTGCCACATCCTGGATTCCCAACAGATATGCAATCACAAATGATGGCGTTATTATTAACAGCTGAAGGTCATAAAGTGGTAACTGAAACAGTCTTCGAAAATAGATTTATGCACGTTGCCGAATTCAGACGTATGAATGCAAATATTACTGTAGAAGGCAGAAGCGCTAAAATACAAGGTAAGAGTCAATTACAAGGTGCTCAAGTTAAAGCAACGGATTTACGTGCAGCTGCGGCATTAATATTAGCTGGTTTAGTAGCTGAAGGTACAACTCAGGTTACTGAATTGAAACATTTAGACCGTGGTTACGTTAATTTCCATGAGAAATTAAAATCATTGGGCGCTAACATTGTAAGAGTAAATGATTAATAAGATAATTATCGTATAAACTTCTGGAGGACTTACATTATGGAAACAATTTTCGATTATAATCAAATTAAGCAAATCATTCCACATAGACAACCATTTTTACTAATAGACCGTGTAGTCGAATATGAAGAAGGCAAAAGATGTGTGGGCTTAAAACAAGTATCTGGTAATGAGCCTTTTTTCCAAGGACACTTTCCAGATTATGCTGTAATGCCTGGCGTACTAATTACTGAAGCTTTAGCTCAAACAGGAGCTGTTGCTATGCTAAACAGTGAAGAGAATAAAGGTAAAATTGCTTTATTTGCTGGTATTGATAAATGTAGATTTAAAAAGCAAGTAACTCCTGGTGATACTTTAATGTTAGAAGTAGAAATTACTAAAATTAAAGGTCCGATTGGAAAAGGTACAGCTAAAGCAACTGTTGATGGACAATTAGCTTGCAGTTGTGAACTAACTTTCGCAATTCAAGATGCCTAAATAATAAAAAAATTGCCTCCTAACTTAATAAAGTGTTAGGAGGCAATTTTTTATTCTCTCTCAAATTTTTCTTCTTTAAGTTTTGGTTTTGATTGCATCATTCGATTGAATGTTATTTTTAACTCTTCACCAGAAAGACCTTCATCAATTAACTGTTCTAATAAACTCTCTGCATATACTTGACGTAAAGTATAAATATGACAGTCAAATACTATTGACATTGTTGTTTCGAATTCAGAAATGCTTTTAATTGTGGCATCAAATAAAGCGGGATCATTTGAAGGACGCGTTATCACGACTCTAATGTCCAATAAAGTTTGATCATCATAATATTTTTTCATTGTCTCATAATGTGCATTTGAAATGACAACCTCTAAGAGCCAACCTGTGCCACTATTTTCTTTATTAATGATTACACCATCTTCTAACTCGAATTCAGTTATTCCACCATTCTCGTTTACGATTTGAAAACGTACAGCTTTAAATGTCTTCACTTCATCACATCCCCAAAAAATTTAAAATTATGCAAAAAATGAAATTATTAATAATCTAATATGAGTTTTACAATTATTTTCTTTAAATATATCAAACTTTGTGTATTAAGAGGAATAAAAATATTAAAAATAGAATTTTGACGCCTAAATTATAAATGAATAATATAGTTATAGAAGGAGGTAACACATGCTAAATAAAATTGTGATAGTAGGTCGATTGACCAAAAAGGCACAAATATTTGAAAACGAGGAGGTGAAGATAGCTACGTTCTGTGTTGCAACTGAGCGTAATTATAAAGATGAAAATAATGAAATAGCTTGTGATTATATTTTTTGTAAGGCATTTGGTAAAACAGCAACAAATATAGAATCATATACAGACCAAGGCACTTTAGTTGGTATTACAGGACAAATGAGATCTCGTAAGTACGATAAAGATGGCCAAACGCATTTTGTGACTGAATTATATGTTGAAACAATTAAATTTATGTCCCCTAAATCTAAAAACGATAATATTCTTCCTAACACCTCATATGATGAAGACGCTTATTCCTTTGATCACCTTGAAGTGATTGATGTTAACTAATGTTCTAATAACTCCATCCCTATTTACTATAAAAACTTCTTTTAATTATACTCTTGGCCTCTCTTATATAAAGAATTTATAAGGGAGGCTATTAAATTACCCATTTAATTATCTGAAAGATTTCATTAATATTACAAAGATAAGATGTTTATATACCTATTCAAAACTGTCATGATAGTTTGCAATTGAAATAATTATGGTTTTACTAATGTAATTTCTATGTAAAAAAGTCCTGTCTTTTTTTATTTCACTGTAACCTACTATGATTTTATGGATGTTAAAGTGTTACTTGTAAAATTAATTAAGACACAAGCATTCTTAGGAGGATATATATATTATGAAAAAGACAATTATTGCTTCATCATTAGCAGTAGGTTTAGGAGTAGTTGCTGGCAACGCTGGACACGCAGATGCGAGCGAAGCTCAAGTAAATAAAGCAGAATTAGCTCAATTAGCTCAATCAAATGATCAATCATTAAATGATAGCCCTATCCAAGAGGGTGCTTACAATGTAACTTTTGATTATGAAGGTTTCACTTACCATTTTGAATCAGATGGTACTAATTGGAGCTGGAACTATGCACAATCAGGTCAAGCTTCTCAACAACAAGATGTAAGTGCACAAGCTTCAACTGTTTCTAATCAAACTTCAGCTGAACAAGTTGGTTCACAACAACAATCTAGTCAAGCTCAACCAACTCAAACTCAACAAGCACCTCAAACTGAACAAACACAACAGCCACAAACTGAAGCTACAACTTCTAACTCAAGTTCTTCAAATAGCAATGCTTCAAGTGGTTCTTCTGTAAATGTTAACAGTCATTTACAACAAATTGCACAACGTGAATCTGGTGGCGACATTACTGCTATCAACCCAAGTTCAGGTGCAGCAGGTAAATATCAATTCTTACAATCTACTTGGGATTCAGTAGCTCCTGATGAATATAAAGGTGTTTCACCAGCACAAGCTCCTGAAGACGTACAAGATGCTGCAGCAGTTAAATTATATAACACTGCAGGCGCTTCACAATGGGTAACTGCATAATATAGTAATTTAATCATTTTAAAGTAAGAGTGGAACAGTGAATTTTGTTCCACTCTTTTTTGTTTTGTTTGATAAAACGCAGTCATTTTGATATTGTTAAATTAATAAATTAATGCTACTAGGGGAGCCATAGTAAATGGCTGAGATGATTAATTCAGACCCTTATAACCTGATTTGGTTAGTACCAACGTAGGAAAGTAGTTATGTAAATGTTACGTTCTCTTTATTGAATGATAGCTACATTTCTACGTTGAAATGTAGCATTTTTTAATTTTAAGGAGGATTAATATGACATTTTCAACTGAGATTAAAGAGGCTGCGCAACCTACTATTGAAGAAATTTATAATGATGGTTTTATACAAGACCTATTAAAAGGGGATTTAGATGCTCAAGCAGTACGTCAATATTTAAGAGCAGATGCATCATATTTGAAAGAATTTACAAATTTATATGCACTTCTTATCCCAAAAGCGCCATCAATGAAGGATGTTAAATTTTTAGTTGAACAAATTGAATTTATGCTTGATGGTGAGGTTGAGGCACATGAAATCCTAGCAGATTATATCAACGAACCTTATGAAGAAATTGTTAAAGAAAAAGTATGGCCACCTAGTGGAGATCATTATATTAAACATATGTATTATCACGCATATGCACATGAAAATGCTGCGTATACTATAGCTGCAATGGCACCTTGTCCTTATGTATATGAAGTAGTAGCTAAAATGGCATTAGATGATCAAAATCTAAATAGAGATTCAGTAACAGCGAAATGGTTTGATTTCTATAGCACAGAAATGCGACCATTAATCGAAGTATTTGACAATTTATTAGATGAATTAACAGCAAATTGTACAGAACAAGAGAAAAAAGATATTAAAGAAAGTTTCTTACAAAGTACAATACATGAACGTAATTTCTTTAATATGGCTTATATTAATGAACAGTGGAACTTCGGAGGCGACAAAAATGCATAAACCCAAAATTGCTTTAACAATTGCAGGAACTGATCCATCAGGTGGCGCTGGTGTGATGGCCGATTTAAAATCATTTCATGCCTGTGGCGTCTACGGTATGGCAGCGATTACAAGTATTGTTGCGCAAAACACTAAAGGCGTTCAACACATCCATAATCTTGAGACAAGTTGGGTACAAGAACAATTAGACAGTGTCTTTAATGATGAATTACCACATGCTATTAAGACAGGCATGATTGCAACTCATGAAACAATGGAGTTAATCCAACATTATTTGAAACAACATTCAGATATTCCATACGTTATTGATCCAGTTATGCTTGCTAAAAGTGGTGATTCACTTATGGATGATGATACTAAGAAACATTTACAGAATACATTACTACCTTTAGCAGATGTCGTCACGCCTAATATTCCTGAAGCAGAGGAAATTACTGGTATCAAAATAGACACTGAAGAAAATATACGAAAAGCTGGTAACATATTTATTAACGAGATAGGTAGTAAAGGCGTCGTAATAAAAGGTGGGCATTCTGCTGATTTAAACAATGCCAAAGATTTCTTGTTTACTAAGGATGATGTATATACTTTTGAAGATCAACGCTTTGATACAAAACATACTCACGGCACCGGATGTACATTTTCAGCGGTAATTACTGCAGAACTTGCAAAAGGTAAATCAATCTATGAAGCGGTAAAAAAAGCTAAGAAATTTATTTCATTAAGTATTCAATATACGCCAGAGATTGGTCAAGGTAGAGGGCCGGTGAACCATTTTGCTTATATGAAGAAAGTAGGTTTAGATGATGAATAACTTAGAACGTTTGAGACAAGAGAACCCTCTAGTTGTATGTTATACAAATGATGTCGTGAAAAATTTTACAGCCAATGGTTTACTCAGTATCGGCGCGAGCCCAGCAATGAGTGAAGCACCTGAAGAAGCGAAGGAATTTTATAAAGTCGCTGGTGCATTACTTATTAATATTGGCACGATGACTAAAGCAAATGAACAAGACATATTGGAAATTGGTAAAATTGCGAATCAACAAGGAACACCGATTGTATTTGATCCAGTGGCAGTTGGTGCATCTTCATATCGTAAAGCATTTTGCCAAAAATTCTTATCAGAAGTGAAAGTATCAGTAATTAAAGGAAATGCCTCAGAAATTTTAACGTTAGTAGATGCGACTACAACGATGAAAGGTACAGATGGTGAAACTGACTTAGATGTTGTTGAAATAGCTAAGAGAGCCCATGAGGAATTGAATACAGCCATCGTGTTAACAGGTAAAGATGATGTTGTTGTCCAAGGTGGCAAAGTTGTCAAGTTATCTAATGGGTCACCTTTATTAGCTAAAATTACTGGTGCTGGATGTTTACTCGGTGGTATTGTAGCGAGTTTCTTATTTAGAGAAGAAAATCCAACACTACAAGTGTTAGAAGAAGCAGTGAGCATTTATAATATTGCTGCTGAAATTGCTGAAAAGGATCAACAAGTGAATGGACCAGGTACATTTTTACCCAAACTGTTAGATCAAATGTATAACATTGACTTTAATACCTACCAACAACAAGTCAAAAGACAAGAGGTTGAATAATATGTTTAATTCATCATTACTAAATGTTTATTTTATTTGCGGTACGCAAGATGTTCCAGAAGGAAAAGATATTAGAGAAATACTCAAGCAAGCTTTAGAAGCTGGAATTACCCTTTTTCAATTCCGTGAAAAGGGGCCAACATCATTAGATGGTGTTGCGAAAGAAGATTTAGCAATTGATTTATTAAAAATATGTCATGACTATCAAGTACCATTTATTGTAAATGACGACGTTGATTTAGCTGGAAAAATAAATGCAGACGGTATTCATGTAGGGCAAGATGATGAAAATGTGAAGTCTTTTGCTGAACGATTTAAAGATAAAATCATTGGGCTTAGCATTGGAAATGAGAAAGAATATTATCATTCGGATTTAGAACATGTTGATTATATTGGAGTTGGACCTATGTTTGCAACAATCTCTAAAGATGATGCTAACGCACCAGTAGGTCCATCAATGATTTCTACATTAAAGAACATCAATCCTTCTTTACCAATGGTAGCAATTGGAGGCATAACAGAAGACAATATTGAACCTATTGCTCAAAATGGTGCAGATGGTATTTCAGTTATTTCAGCGATTGCACGTAGTCATAATATTGACAAGACTGTTACTAAAATGAAAAGTTATTTCAAATAAATAATAAAATTTTTCTTTTTTTGTTTTCTAGTACACGGTTACTATGATAAAATAATCCCTATGTGAATATATCAATAGAGGTGTAAAAATGAAGAAGAAAGCGTTACTACCTTTGTTATTAGGGGTAATGGTCTTTTTAGCCGGATGTGACTATTCTAAATCTAGTAATAGAGATGGATTTTTCTATAATACATTCGTAGAACCAATGTCTAAAGTATTACATTGGTTAGGCCATTCAGTATTTAACGATGACTACGGTATTGCAATTATCGTATTAGTTTTAGTAATACGTATTATCTTGTTACCATTCATGCTATCAAACTATAAAAATAGTCATTTGATGCGTGAAAAAATGAAAGTTGCCAAACCAGAAGTTGATGGCGTGCAAGAGAAAGTTAAACGTGCACGTACTCAAGAAGAGAAAATGGCAGCAAACCAAGAAATGATGGAAGTATATAAGAAATACGATATTAATCCAATGAAGAGTGCATTAGGATGTTTACCTGTATTAATTCAAATGCCAGTTGTCATGGGATTATACTTTGTATTACGTTACCGTATTGGTGGCGGTATTGCAGAACATCCTCACTTCTTATGGTTTAATTTAATACATCCTGATATTTGGATTACTATCATTGCCGGTGTGCTTTACTTTATCCAAGCTTGGGTATCAAGTAAGCAAATGCCTCAAGAACAACGTCAAATGACATATATGATGATGATTGTGTCACCAATCATGATTATTTGGATTTCATTAAGTTCGGCTTCAGCTTTAGGTTTATATTGGTCAGTCAGTGCGGCATTCTTGATTGTTCAAACATACTTCGCCAATATGTACTATGAAAAAGTTGCTCAAAGAGAAGTTGCACCAATGATTGAAAAATTTGAGGAAAATAATAGTAACTCAAATAAAAAAGGTAAAAACACTCAAGTCGTTTCTAAGAATAATAAAAAGAAAAAATAAATTAGTTTAATTGAAACTAGTAAGTAAAAAGGTCGATATCCTTACGTAGGGTATCGACCTTTTTTTATATATGCCATTCTTTATAAAATTGATTTAAAAACTGTTCCATAAACGCATGTCTTTCTCTAGCTAATTTTCGACCAGTTTCAGTATGCATTAAATCTTTTAATTTTAATAATTTATCATAAAAGTGACGTATAGCGGAAGGTTCTAAATTAGTAATCGTTTCAATATTAGGTATGTCACTATGTGGTGATTCTGTCCACATTGGCTCATTAAAATGGCCTGAAAATTGAAATGCTCTAGCAATACCAATAGCACCAATCGCATCTAGTCGATCTGCATCCCTAACAATTTGTCCTTCAATTGGAAGGTCTACATGATTATTTTGTCCATTTCTATAACTTAAATGTTGAATGATGTAAATAATCTTTTGTTGTTGATCAGAAGATACGCGAATGTTCTTTAAAAATATTTTTAAACGATCTAAAGCATTGGCTTTATTTGTTAACTTATCATCAATGACATCATGAAGTAATGCAGATAATGTGATAATTAAATATTCTCCTTGTTGCTCGCATTTAGAGATTGTTTGAGCTAGTGACGTTACACGTTCTACATGTGCAATATCATGACCAGAATAATCATTTTTATGAAAATCTTTCATATAACGATGCGCTAATTCTATTTGTCGTGTTACATCCATTTTAATCTCCTTATTGTTCAGATGAGTTCGGGACTAAAGTATTATTTTAAGTCTATAATATTTTCAATGTGATTTTTTAAGCTACTATATCTAAATTATCTATAGAATAGGTGAAAGTAATTGAGATATACCTTCTTTAAATTTAATCCACAGGCTTCGTTTATTATATAGGTCTTCAGTGAGTCGGTAAGATACTTTCATATCTTGAATAAATGCTTCTTTTAGTTGAGCTGCAATTGCTTCATCATAGATAAATGCGTTTACTTCAAAGTTTAATGTAAAACTACGATTATCCATGTTGGCAGTACCTACTGAAGCAATTTCATCATCAATAATTAATGTTTTGGAGTGTAAGAAACCATTATCATAATGATAGATTTTCACACCAGCTGATAATAGAGAAGCTGCGTTTTTTAAGGTAGCCCAATAAACAAAAGGATGATCAGGTTTATTAGGAATCATGATATTGACCTCTACACCACCTAAAGCTGCTATTTTAATTGCATCAATGAAGGCTTGATCAGGAATAAAATAGGGTGATTGAATATAAATAGATTGTTTAGCTGAAGAAATCATTTTCAAATAACCATATTTGATTTGCTCCCAATCTTCATCAGGACCACTTGAGGCAATTTGTACACCTATTGTTCCACCAGAGTCTACATCAGGAAAATAGCGATCTTCATATTCGATTGAATCACGGTTTGATTGTGAATTCCAATCTAATATAAATCTCAGTTCAAGTGCGTTTACAGAATCTCCTTCTAATCGTAAATGAGTGTCTCGCCAATATCCAAATTTTTTATCTTTACCTAAATATTCGTCGCCTACATTAAAACCACCAACATAACCAATTTTACCGTCAATAATAACTATTTTTCTATGGTTTCGGTTATTCATACGGAGGTTTATAAGTGGGAGTTTAGAAGGGAAGAAAGATTCAACATGTCCACCTTTTTGACGAAAGTGTTTTAAATCTTTTTTTCTTAGAGTTCTTGATCCCATATCATCGTATAACATTTTAACTTCTAAGCCCTCATCAAGTTTATCCTCAAGTGCTGAGAGAATTCGATGACCTAATTCATCACTTTTGAAAATATAGTATTGAATATGTATATAATCTTTTGCATTTTTAATATCACTTAATAATGCATCAAATTTTGCATGGCCATCAGTATAAATCTTGATTTGATTATCAGTAGTAAGGAATGCAGCATTGTTAAAAAGTAACATGCGTACCATTTCTTTAAACTTAACAATTTGATGATTACCTTTTGAGAAATCGTCGCTTTCTAATGCTTCAATTTGTTCATCGACAATCATAGCAAGGCCTTTACGGTCTTCCTTTTTCAATTTAAAAATACGATTGCGTTGAATTTGGCGTCCTAATAGTAAATATAAAATAAACCCTATAATTGGTAAAAATACTAAAACAAGTAGCCAAGCCCATATTGAACCAGCACTACGGCGCTCCATAAAGATAATAACAAACGCAAAAATTAAGTTTAATATAAAGGCAGCAATTAAAATGATATTAATAATCAATGAGGAATGCGTGAAAGACATTGAGTATATTTCTACCATAGTACGCCTCCTGTTTATTTTTTTTAATTCTTGCAAGAATAAGATAAGTCTAGTACTTTCTTAAACTTAATTGTATCATGGCATTAGCTAAATAGCATGACCCTTTTTCATGAAAATAAGTTACAGTGTTTGACGAATATGAAGGTAAATTATACGATATGATAGTACTATTAGAAAGGGTGACGACCTTGAATAATCATGAAAATGCACATCATTCCGAGCAAATTAAAATGAATTTAAAATCAAGACTCAATCGTATTGAAGGGCAAGTTAGAGCGATTAATCGCATGATTGAAGAAGATGTATACTGTGATGACGTGCTAACTCAAATTAGAGCTACAAGATCAGCTTTAAATAGTGTGGCCACTAAGTTGCTAGATCATCATATGAAAAGCTGTATCATGGATAAAGTGAATAACGGCGCTCAAGAAGAAGCGATGGAAGAATTGTTAGTGACTTTTCAAAAATTAATGAAAGATTAGGGGTTAATTAAATGAACTTTAGTGAAATTAGAATTAGTGAATTAAATACTGAAGAGCAAGCTAATTCACTCCAACTTAGACTTGAGAAGATGATAGGTGTAGATGAAGTAATTGTAGAACTAAATGACCAATTAGTTAAAATTTCTTATGAAACACCTACGAATTTAAATAGTATTGAAAAAGAAATTTATGATGATGGTTATAAGGTATTAGGTTGATAAATTAAAATAATTTTATTAAATATCAATTTTATGCTGAATTAATGTAGTAAAACATCGATAATTGGGGTAGTATAACTTTGAAGTCATAAAACGAGGTGAAAGCCATGAGTAATTCGGATAAATTGCAAAATGTTGTTAAATTATTATCGTCATTAGGTGTGAATATTAAAAAAACTAAATCTCGTTTAGACATTATTAATTCATTGCCAGCTACAACACCTGTGCGCCAAGAACTTAAATAGTCTGCTAGCAATTGATAAAGGGAGAAGCGTAATCACTTATAAAAGTGATTACGCTTCTTTATTAGGCATTGTTTGTCTTTGATGGAAATGTATAGATAAGACGACACCTATACCAACCATTAAACTCCATAGTGAACTACCGCCGTAACTAATAAAAGGTAGTGGTATACCGGTAATAGGTAGTAATTGGATTGTCATACCTATATTTTGTAATATATGGAAAACAAGTAGTGATACATAGCCTATGATAAATATTTTGCTGAATGGAGATTCAACTTTCGTAGCAAGTCGAATTAAATGAAAAATCAATGCTAAAAAGATGAGTAGTAAAACTACAGCACCTATAAATCCCATTTCTTCTCCAACTACTGAGAATATAAAATCTGTATGATTTTCAGGAATGTAAACCTCGCCATGATTAAATCCTTTACCGAATAATTGACCAGACCCAATCGCTTTTAAAGATTCTGTTAAGTGATAACCGTCTCCAGCACTATATGAATATGGATCCAACCAAGAATTAATTCGTCCCATTTGATACATTTTCACACCTAGAAGGCTCTCAATTAACGTTGGTTTATAAATGATAGCTAATATAATAGTTCCTCCAAAAACAAAAGCGGCTATAAATAATGGTGCTAAAATTCTCCATGTAATACCGCTAACTAACATTATTCCGATAATAATAGCGCAAATCACAAGCGTTGTACCTAAGTCATTTTGTAATAAGATTAAAGCCATTGGAACTATTGAAATTCCTATGATTTTAAAGAACAAGACTAAATCAGTTTGAAAAGATTTATTAAAAGTAAAACGATTATGGTTAGAAACGCTCTTTGCTAATGCTAGAATTAAGATGACCTTCATAAATTCTGAGGGTTGAATACTTACTGGTCCAAATGAATACCAACTTTTAGCACCATTAATGATTGGTGTAATAGATGTTTCAGGTAATATGAGTAAACCGATAAGTAGTACACAAAAGATAAAATAAAGAATATATGTATTATTTCTAATCTTTTTAGGTGAAATAAGCATAATAACTAATGCGATAATAGCACCTAATATGTAATATATGATTTGGCGAATACTAAAGTTTGCACTATATTGTCCTCCACCCATAGCTGAACTAATCGTAGTAACACTTATAATGGCAAGTATGGTTAATAATGCTACAAGTATCCAGTCTATCTTACGTAGCCAATGTTTTGAAGGCTGTTGACGGGATGAATATTTCATGAGAAAACTCCTTAAATTCTTATAATCGAACGATTAATATTATATACAAATTTTACATGACTTTATATTAATTTGCTAGAAAATAACAGGCTGAATATAGAAAACTAAAAATTCTATCTAAAATTGTGTTTGAATTATGATTGGTAAATTAATCTGATATAAACCAAAAAAATTATTTAAACATAACTAGATTTAAGTTGATAAATGCAAAATCACTTTAGACTGTGATAATATTGTTTTTTAGAAAGCATAGTTTAAACTAAATAAAATTTATAAAATATTGATAGTTAACTAAAAAGAAAAAGTAAAAATGAATTGAAAGAGATATAGACATTTGTAAGAAGTTTAAATAACGTAATAGTTTAATACTTCTCATAAATGATTGAGTTATGATCTTTCTTAATGGAGGAACTACTTATGGTAAAAGAAAACATTTGTATCGTATATGGTGGTAAAAGTGCTGAACATGATGTTTCTAAATTGACTGCGCAAAATGTTCTTAATGCAATTGATAAAGAAAGATATTTAGTGGATATCATTTATATTACGAATGATGGTTTATGGAAGAAAAAAGAAAATATCACTGAGGAAATTAAAGAAATTGAATCCCTAAATATGACAGATATAGAAGCGGGCGAAATCACTATTTTGCTTAAAGAAAGTAGCAATGGTAAACCTTATGATGCAATATTCCCATTACTTCATGGCCCTAATGGTGAAGATGGCACAATTCAAGGGTTATTTGAAGTTCTTGATTTACCATATGTTGGAAACGGTGTACTAGCTGCATCAAGTTCAATGGATAAACTTGTCATGAAACAATTATTTGAACATAGAGGATTGCCTCAATTACCTTACATTAGTTTCTTAAGAAGTGAATATGAAAAATATGAGGGTAATATTATTAAACTCGTTAAAGATAAACTTACATATCCAGTATTTGTAAAACCTGCCAATCTTGGCTCAAGTGTTGGTATTAGTAAATGTAATAATGAGGATGAACTAAAATCAGGTATTGAGGAAGCTTTCCAATTTGACCGTAAACTCGTTATTGAGCAAGGTATTAATGCTCGCGAAGTTGAAGTAGCTGTATTGGGCAATGACTATCCTGAAACAACATGGCCAGGAGAAGTTATCAAAGATGTTGCATTCTATGATTACAAATCAAAATATAAAGACGGTAAAATCAGTTTACAAATTCCTGCAGAATTAGATGAAGAAGTGCAAATGACATTAAGAAACATGGCATTGGAAGCATTTAAAGCTACAGATTGTTCGGGATTAGTACGTGCGGATTTCTTTGTTACTGAAGACAATCAAATTTTTATTAATGAAACAAATGCAATGCCTGGATTTACAGCATTTAGTATGTATCCAAGTTTATGGGAGAATATGGGCTTATCTTATTCTGACCTAATCACAAAATTAATTGACCTAGCTAAAGAACGTCACGAGGATAAAAAGAAAAACAAATACACAATTGACTAAGAGAGGGATTCATAAATGATAGAAGTTTCTTTACAGCAAATTCAGGAATGGATACCTTGTGATATTGATTCACAATATTTACAACAAACCATCAAAGGTGTGACGATCGATTCACGTGCAATCAAAACTAATATGTTATTTATACCATTTAAAGGTGAGAACGTAGATGGTCATCGCTTTGTTTCACAGGCGTTAAAAGATGGCGCTGGGGCTTCTTTCTATGAAAAGGGCCATGACATTGATGATAACGTGGAGGGACCTATTATATGGGTAGACGATACATTAATTGCGTTACAACAATTAGCTAAAGCATATCTTAAACATGTGAACCCTAAAGTAATAGGTGTTACTGGTTCAAACGGTAAAACAACTACAAAAGATATGATTGAAAGTGTATTACACACTGAATTTAAAGTAAAAAAAACGCAAGGTAATTATAATAATGAAATAGGCTTACCGTTAACTATTTTAGAGCTTGATTTAGATACAGAGATATCAATATTAGAAATGGGTATGTCTGGATTCCATGAAATAGAATTACTTTCTAATATAGCTGAACCAGATATTGCTATTATTACAAATATTGGTGAGTCACATATGCAAGATTTAGGTTCTCGTGAAGGTATTGCTAAAGCTAAATCTGAAATAACAATTGGACTTAAAAAAGAAGGAACATTCATCTATGATGGTGATGAACCATTGCTTGAACCACATGTTGAAAAAATCAAACACGCTAAATGTTTAAGTGTAGGTTTGAAACAAGATAATGCTTTAGTATGCGAAGTAGAACATAGTGAAAATGTTGGCATTGCTTTCTCTATTAACGGTAATGAACATTATAAATTACCTATTCTCGGAATCCATAATATGAAAAATGCAGCTATCGCAATTGCTATTGGTCATGAACTAGGACTTAAATATGAGACTATTCAACATAACATTAATCATGTTCAACTCACTGGTATGCGAATGGAACGCCATATTACTGATGATGATATTACTATCATAAATGATGCTTATAATGCCAGTCCTACAAGTATGAAAGCCGCAATTGATACTTTGAGTCAAATGGAAGGTAGAAAAATTATTGTACTTGCTGACTCACTTGAATTAGGTGAAAATAGTCGTTCAATGCACGAAGAGGTAGGCGCATATTTAGAAGGTAAAAACATCCATACTTTATTAACATATGGCAAAGATGCAAAGTATATTAGTGATATTGGAGGTCAATTTGTTGACCACGTTGAATATTTTATTGATAAACAACAATTAACTCAATATTTAAAAAATAACTTAGTTGCTAACGACAAAGTTCTTGTAAAAGGTTCAAGAGGAAATAAACTTGAAGAAGTTGTAAATAAATTGATTTAATTATTTTCAAAATTACTATCAAGCTAAGCAAGTCACTAATTAGGAATCTAAATCCTTTAGTGGCTTGTTTTTTTACTTTAAAAATTTAAATGACAAGTGAAAAATGTAAACGCTATTATATGAAAATAGATTTGAAAACGAGTTCATCTATAAAATTGCTTTATTGCGATATGTAATTTTAGGTGGTACTATATAGAAGTTGACGTAATAAGAGGACCTTATATACACAAACGTATATTGATAAATAAGAAAGTTAAAAGGAGAATTATATTGCAAAATTTTAAAGAACTAGGGATTTCGGATAAAACAGTTGAGACCCTTGAAGCAATGGGCTTTAAGGAACCCACACCTATCCAAAAAGATAGTATCCCTTATACATTAGAAGGAAAAGACATCCTTGGACAAGCTCAAACTGGTACAGGTAAAACGGGAGCGTTCGGGATTCCTTTAATAGAAAAAGTTGTAGGTCAATCAGGTGTGCAAGCTTTAATATTAGCACCTACAAGAGAATTGGCTATGCAAGTAGCTGAACAATTAAGAGAATTTAGCCGTGGTCAAAACGTACAAGTTGTAACGGTATTTGGTGGTATGCCAATCGATCGACAAATTAAAGCTTTAAAAAGAGGACCACAAATCGTTGTAGGTACACCAGGACGTGTCATTGACCACTTAAATAGACGTACATTAAAAACAAATGGTATTCATACATTGATTTTGGATGAAGCGGATGAAATGATGAACATGGGATTCATCGATGATATGAGATTCATTATGGATAAAATTCCAGCTGAGCAAAGACAAACAATGTTATTCTCAGCAACAATGCCTAAAGCAATCCAAACTTTAGTACAACAATTCATGAAATCTCCTCAAATCGTTAAGACAATGAACAACGAAATGTCAGACCCTCAAATTGATGAATATTATACAATTGTGAAAGAGCTTGAAAAGTTCGATACATTTACTAATTTCTTAGATGTACACCAACCTGAATTAGCCATTGTCTTCGGTAGAACAAAACGTCGTGTGGATGAATTAACAAGTGCTTTATTATCTAAAGGATATAAAGCAGAAGGCTTACATGGTGATATCACACAAGCTAAACGTTTAGAAGTATTGAAGAAATTTAAAAATGATCAAATCGATATATTAGTTGCTACAGACGTTGCGGCACGTGGTTTAGATATTTCAGGTGTAAGTCATGTATATAACTTTGACATTCCTCAAGATACTGAAAGCTATACACATAGAATCGGACGTACAGGAAGAGCTGGTAAAGAAGGCATCGCTGTTACATTTGTAAATCCAATTGAAATGGATTACATCCGTCAAATTGAAGATGCAAATGGAAGACGCATGAACGCTTTAAGACCACCTCACCGCAAAGAAGTATTAAAAGCGCGTGAAGATGATATTAAAGATAAAGTGAAAAATTGGATGTCACGAGAAAGTGAAGCACGTTTGAAACGTATCTCAAGCGAGTTATTAGAAGAATATGATAGTACTGAATTAGTTGCATCATTACTACAAGAATTAGTAGAAGCAAATGATGAAGTGGAAGTACAATTAACATTTGAAAAACCATTAGCACGTAAAAATCGCCAAGGTAAAGGTAATGGATCACGTCGTGGTGGAAAACGTAATAACAAGTTCGATAATAAAAACAAACGTTCAATAGGTAACTTTAATAAGAAAAAAGGTAAAAAACCTGACCGTCGTGAAAGACAAGACAAAGGTAGATCTACGATGAAAGGTCGAACATTCGCAGATTTACAAAAATAAAATAATTCAATATTGAATTTTATAATCAAACCATCTCATGCTTTTGAGGTGGTTTTAAATTTGATTAAATAGTAGAAGTAATTTAACAATTTCGCATATTCAGCAAGGTCAGTAAGCCTCACACTAAATATGATATAATAAAATAAAATTGCAAAGGAGTATATTATGAAGGTAGAAAGTTCATTTCATAAGAGTCCTAAGAATGCACTGAAATACCACTGGCTTAATAGTGGTATCTTATTTTTAATAGAACTGATTATCATTGCTGCACTATTCTCAATGTGGCGATATTTTAATTGGTACCACTTTATTGTCTACATACTTATCTTCTTAGTCTTCATTTCGGTTATTCGTTTACTATTACAGCCCATTATTAATTATAAATATCGTTTTTATAGGGTTAATGATAGAAATGTCGAAGTTAAAAAGACTTTTATTTTTAAAAAACACCAAATAACTAAAATTGAACGGCTACAATTTTTAGAAATTAAAAGTAATCCTATTTTAAAGCTACTAAATTTAAATATTTTAATTTTTGTAACAGCGGGACATGAACTAAAATTACCAATTGTCTCAGAAGAAGAAATGAATCAATTATCAGAAGATATTTTTATAGCATTGCGAGGTGCTGATTCAGATGTTTAATCCTCAAAAATTGCATCCAATTTCATACATAACAGGGATAATAGACGTAATTAAACAAAATATTTTTACATTTATCATATTAGTTGGTTTTAATATATGGAATTTTGATTTTACAGAAATTCGTCATTATATTGGCCCATCAATCTTTTTATTTATCTTTATTTTGACGTTTATACATCGATTTTTAGAAATAAAAGTTACAAGATATTGGATTGAAAACGATCAATTTATTGTTACATCTGGTTGGTTAAATAAAAAAAGAAAAGAACTAAATCTAAGTAGAATTCAGTCATTAGATACAACACAAGGTTTGATTAACCAAATCGTGGGTGGTGTTAGTTTACAAATTAAAACGCCAAGTGATGGTATTGAATTGGCAACAATAACGAAGAAACAGAGTGAGTTCATTGAACAAACCATACGTATGAGACAAAAAGAATTAAATAATGATACTCAAGAATATTCAATCAATGATGAAGCGGATGAAAATGAACTAAAAACTGAGCAATACAATGCGTCGACAAGTGTAACAGAAAGTAATTCAGAACATGTGTTCAATATGTCCTTAACTTCACTAATTCTAATGGCTATGACGAGTGGGGCAATAGGTGTGGCCTTTGCTGCCGTTTCGCCAATAGTAGGTGCATTTCAAGATATTATCCCTTGGGATAAATGGACGTCTAATCTATGGCATTGGGTAAATTCTGTACTTATTATTGTGTTGTTTGTTGTTGTATCGATTTTAATCATTAGTTATGTTTTAGGAACTATAATTACAATTATTCGTTATTATAACTACAAAGTTGTACAACAGGGGAATCATCTTAAAATTAGTTATGGTCTTTTTAATGTGAAAAATCTAACAGTTCCTACTGATCGACTACAAGCAGTGTTAGAGAAACAATCTTTCTTAAGAAAAATATTTGGATATACCTCTATACACTTTATTATCACGAGTGATATGGATATAGAGTCTAAAGATGATGCAAGTGACAATGGTAAAATTATGATATTACCATTTATAAGACAAAAAGAAGCGTATGAAATTATTGGAAAGCTTGTACCAGAAATGAAGTTTAATAAGGTCGAAAACATTATGCCGTGGAATGGATTTCATCGTCACTTTTTTATACCAAGTATTATCGTTTTAATTTTAGCTAGTATTGGAACTTATTTTTGGAATGCATGGAGCTTTTTTATCGCTTTGATGATAATTATAGTGATGATGTCTCATGCATATATCTACGTTAAAAATTCTGGCTTAGTGATAGAGAATGATGAAATTACTTTGAAACGTGTGAGCACTTTTGGTTTTCAAACATATTACTTCAAAACGGATAAAATTATAGGTATGGAAACGAGCCAACATCCTTTTCTCGAAAGAAGTCATTTAGCAAATTTATATTTCCTTATTGCTAAGGGATCAATATTTGAGTTTATGGAATTAAAGTTCATAAAAGAAGATACATCGCAACGCTACGTTGATGCGTATTTAAGAGGTGAGTACGATGTCTAATTATAATTACATGAATAAAAACGGCCTTAAAGTGATGAGGATTGCTTCAATGATTACTAGCATTATTTTTACAATTATAGTGATAATAGCAAGCATTTTATGTGATTTATACATTGAGGAAATGAGTCGCGCATTACTTGTAAGTCTTGCGATAGCACTAATCATTTTATGTTGTGTTGTTTTTATAGTTATAACACCATTTTTAAAATATAAAAACTTTCGATATAGTTATTCAAATGATGAAATTTATATAAGAAGAGGCATTATTTTTATCAATACTAAAATTATTCCATTTTATAGAATTCAGAATATCGATATTGAAGAAGGTTTTTTAATGAGAAAATATGAGTTAGCATCATTGCGTTTGTCGACTGCAGGTGGTGTTTCTCAAATAGACTTGATTGCAAAGACAGATGCAATAAATCTTAAACAAATGATACAAAAAAAGAAAAGTATTCAGCAAAATGATATTAGTGAAATGAACACGAAAATAGATCATTCAAATATACCTAGTGAGTGAGGGATTAGCATGATACATGGAATAGGTATTGATTTAATAGAAATTGATAGAATTAAAAAAGCTTTTGAGAAACAAAAAGACAAGTTAGTAAAGCGAATTTTAACACAAGAAGAGGAACAACAATTTCATTCATTTAAAAGTGAAAAGAGAAAACTTGAATTTTTATCTGGTCGTTTCGCAACCAAAGAAGCTTTCAGTAAAGCATTAGGTACAGGCTTAGGAAAAACAGTGGCATTCAAAGACATTAATTGTTACAACGATATAAAAGGTAAACCATGTATAGATTACAATGGTTTTATCGTACATGTTTCAATAACTCATACAGAACATTATGCGATGAGTCAGGTTTTGTTAGAAAAGAGAGATTAACAGTATTATAATAAAAATAATTTCTACCTCGTATTTTGAACGAGTTAAATCAATAATAAAAAAGATTTTTTTACTAATTAAGAGGAGGATTACGTATGTCAGATAAATTCTATAGATCAACTTATTTAAACGTAGATTTATCAGCGATTTTAAATAACTATAATACTGTTAGAACGTTGCATAGCGATAAAACAGTTATACCAGTAGTAAAAGCTAATAGTTATGGGCTAGGTAGCGTTAAAATCGCACAACATTTAATGAAAAACGGTGCTGACTTTTTTGCTGTAGCAACTCTTGATGAAGCTATTGAACTACGTATGCATGGAATCAATGCTCAAATACTTATCCTAGGCGTCATACCTCTTGAAGATATAAATAAAGCTATTCAACACAGAGTTGCTTTGACTGTACCATCATTACAATGGCTACAACATGCAATAGAATTAATTAGTGATGATAATGAAAAGAATTTATGGCTACATGTGAAACTCGACACAGGTATGGGCAGACTTGGAATTAAATCACTAGAAGAATATAAAGAAGTCATTGACTTAATTCAAAGTCATCCTCATTTAGTATTCGAAGGTGTATATACGCACTTTGCTAATGCTGATGAACCTGGCGACTCAATGGATCATCAATATGAACAATTTGAAACCTTAGTAACTCAAGCTGAGAAACCTAAATTCATACATTCTCAAAATTCAGCTGGTTCTTTATTGAGAAACTTTGAATTATGTAACGCAGTTAGACTTGGTATTTCACTTTATGGTTATTATCCGTCAGCTTATGTAAAAGAAAAAGTTGAAACTGAATTACAACCAAGTGCGCAATTATTAACACAAGTTGTCCAAACTAAATATTTAAAAGTTGGCGAATCAGTAAGTTATGGTAGTACATATACAGCAACTGAAGATATAAAGATCGCAATTTTGCCAATTGGATATGCAGATGGTTACTTACGCTCAATGCAAGGGGCATTTGTTAATGTCAAAGGCCATCAATGTGAAGTCATAGGTCGAGTATGTATGGATCAAATGATAATTAAAGTGCCAGATGATGTAAAAGAGGGAGACACTGTGACACTTCTAGATAATGCTTATGATTCACCTCAATCAGCTGAAACTTTAGCTCAAAAACAAGACACGATTAGCTATGAAGTTTTATGTAATTTAGGTAGACGTTTACCTAGAATCTATCAAGTTGATGACGAGATGCATGTAACTAATGAATTATTAAAATAGTATAGTCACTTGAAATAAAATTTGTTATTATAAAATTAATTAAAGTTTATAATGTCTTATTTGGTATCAACTGGAGGTTCATATTATGCTTACTTTCAATCAAAATAGAAGTCACAGTCTTGAACAATCTCTAAAAGAAGGCTATGCACAAATGGCCGAATTAAATCTCTCCCTAGCGACAGAAGCTTTTCCTCTAGAATGCGAAGCTTGTGATTGCAACGAAACGTACATTATTTCTAATTATAAAAGTGAATGATTAGAAGAGGCGATGTATATTTAGCTGATTTGTCACCAGTACAGGGCTCAGAACAAGGGGGAGTCAGACCTGTAGTTATCATTCAAAACGATACTGGTAACAAATATAGTCCTACCGTAATCGTTGCTGCGATTACGGGAAGGATTAATAAAGCGAAAATACCCACACATGTTGAAATCGAGAAAAAGAAATACAGACTTGATAAAGATTCAGTTATTCTACTCGAGCAAATTAGAACATTAGATAAAAAACGACTAAAAGAAAAATTAACATATCTATCTGATGAGAAAATGCAAGAAGTGGATGAAGCGCTAGACATTAGTCTAGGATTGCATGATGAAGTTAAAACGCAAAACACATAACTTAATTCATGTATAATTCAAAAGTATTTCATTTTAACTATTAAAGACAATATTTTAAATTCAGTTATTCGAATTTTCGTAATTTAATTTCTATGTACTTAATACATATTAGTCTTATTTGAAGGTAAGTACTAGATTAATTGATAGTCTTTAGTTGTTGACTTTAGGTAATACCTAAAGTCTTTTTTAAATATAAAGCATATTATTTAATATTATGGTTTTAACAATAATGAATTTTATTAATAAATATCAAATGCATATAAATAAGTTCTAAGTGATAGATATATTGAAGCAAGGAGGCAGATTTGTGGAAGAATTTAAGCAGCATTATAAGCAACTTATTGATGAAAGTTTAGTTACGCAAAATAAACAACAATTTCTAAAAAAGTGTAATGATTTTACAGATGAAGTAATTAAAAAAGATATTCTACCTGAAGATATTGTGAATATACACAAATCATATGTAACCTCCTTAAATTTAGATAAAGAACAAATTTTTGATACATTAGATGTGTTACAAGAGGTTGTAAAGGGGTTTGGATATAGTTATCGAGACTACCAAAAGTTAGTTGATAAAATGCAATTCCACGATAAAGAAATTGATTTAGCTTCTAGGCTTCAACAGACAATGTTAAAAACAGATATCCCTCAATTTGATAGTATACAGATTGGTGTGATTTCTGTTGCTGCTCAAAAAGTGAGTGGCGACTATTTTAATTTAATTGATCATAGGGATGGAACGATGAGTTTCGCTATTGCTGATGTTATAGGTAAAGGAATTCCAGCTGCATTAGCTATGAGCATGATTAAATTCGGAATGGACTCCTATGGGCATTCCCAATTACCAAGTGATGGATTGAAACGTCTTAATCGTGTTGTGGAGAAAAACGTAAATCAAAACATGTTTGTGACCATGTTTTACGGTTTATATGAAGAAATGAACCATCTACTATATTGTAGTTCTGCAGGTCATGAACCTGGATATATATATAGAGCGGAAACTGAAACATTTGAAGAAATTGAAGTTAGAGGAAGAGTCTTAGGTGTAAGTCAGCACACTCGTTATAGTCAACAAGAAATTCCCATTCATTTAGATGATTTAGTTATCATATTTACTGATGGTGTTACAGAAGCAAGATACACAGATGGCGAATTCATAGCTAAAAACACATTGTTGAACCTCATACGTAAGTATAAGCATATGCATCCACAAGATATAGTACAAATATTATATGAAGCTATATTAAAAATACAAAACCCTAACAAACGTGACGATATGACTATTATGATTATAAAACGTGTAAATTAAATATTAAATTTTTAGATTATATAAATCTAACTATGGGTATACTTACTAAAGTATACATATTATTAGTAACAAAAGACTAAACTAGGAGTGTAAGAACTATGAACCTTAACATTGAGACGGTAACACATGATGAATATTATGAAGTCATTGTGGCTGGGGAATTAGATGTTTATACAGTACCTGAATTAGAAGAAGTTTTGATGCCAATGCGTCAAGAAGGTACTCATGATATTCACGTAAATGTGACAAACGTTAGTTATATGGATTCTACAGGATTAGGTTTATTTGTAGGAACATTAAAAGCTTTGAATCAAAATGATAAAGAATTATATATTTTAGGTGTATCAGATAGAATCGGTAGATTATTTGATATTACTGGCCTTAAGGACTTAATGCATGTCAATGAAGGAACGGAGGTAGAGTAACTTGCCTATTAAAAATGATTATATCGAGATGAAATTGCCTGCCTCTGCTGAGTATGTGAGTTTAATTCGTTTAACTCTATCAGGTGTATTCTCAAGAGCAGGCGCATCTTACGACGATATAGAAGATTCTAAAATTGCAGTAAGTGAAGCCGTTACTAACGCAGTTAAGCATGCTTATAAAAATGATGAAACAAATGGTATGATTAATTTATGTTTTGAGTTATTTGATGATAAAATAAAAATAGTTATCTCAGATCAAGGTGAAAGTTTTGATTATGAAACGACTAAATCACAGCTAGGACCATACGATGAGAATGAAAATATCGATTTCTTACGTGAAGGCGGACTTGGTCTATTCTTAATTGAATCCTTGATGGATGAAGTGAAAGTCTTTAAAGAATCTGGTGTAACAATCAGCATGATTAAGTATATAAAAAAAGAGCAGGTGCCAAATAATGACGAAAGAGTCGAAATCAGTTAATGATGTATCACCTGAGCAAATTAACCAATGGATTAAAGAACATCAAGATAACGCTAATACAGAAGCTCAAGATAGATTAGTTAATCATTATCGAAAATTAATTGAATCTTTAGCTTATAAGTATTCTAAAGGACAATCACATCATGAAGATTTAGTTCAAGTTGGTATGGTTGGTTTAATAGGTGCTATTAACAGATTTGATTTGTCTTTTGATCGCAAATTTGAAGCATTCTTAGTACCGACCGTTATTGGTGAGATTAAGAGATATTTAAGGGATAAAACTTGGAGTGTTCATGTTCCTAGAAGAATAAAAGAAATAGGCCCACGTATCAAAAAAGTAAGCGATGAACTAACAAATGAGTTGGAAAGATCTCCATCAATTGCAGAAATTGCTGACCGTTTAGAAGTTTCAGAAGAAGAAGTGTTAGAAGCTATGGAAATGGGACAAAGCTATAATGCGCTTAGTGTTGATCATTCAATTGAGGCAGATAAAGATGGTTCAACAGTAACTCTATTAGATATCATGGGGCAAAAAGATGACAATTATGACTTAACTGAAAAACGTATGATTCTTGAACGTATTTTGCCTATTCTTTCAGATAGAGAAAGAGAAATTATTCAATGCACGTTCATAGAAGGATTAAGCCAGAAAGAAACTGGGGAACGTATTGGATTAAGTCAAATGCATGTATCACGCTTACAAAGAACTGCAATTAAGAAATTGCAACAAGCTGCTAAACAATAAAATATTACATTTAGAGTCTAGAACATTAATCATATAAAACTATAGTGGACAGTCGCAATTGTTGCACGTATTGATAAGAAGTTCAACTAGTAGTTTTTCAGTTCTAGTCATCTTTGTGGGGGTGGGACAATGAATTCACTATGAATTCTATCCGACTCCTTTTTTACTTTTGACTTAAAAAAAGAATGCTTAAAATTAAATATTGTATACTTAGAGAAATAAGAATTTTTGAAAAGTGTGGTTATATAAATGGATAAAATGTTAATGAATGAAATAGTGTCTAAATATCAATTTTCTGAAAAACAAGTAAAATCCGTATTAGAATTGCTAGAAGAAAATAATACTGTTCCTTTTATAGCAAGATATCGTAAAGAAGCAACGGGTGGTTTGGATGAAGTTCAAATCAAACAAATTTCTGACGAATATCAATATGTTGCAAATTTACAGAAAAGAAAAGATGAAGTTATACATAATATTGAACAACAGGGATTATTAACAAATGAACTAAAAGAAGCTATTCTTAAACAAACCAAATTGCAACGTGTCGAGGATCTTTATAGACCTTTTAAACAAAAAAAGAAAACAAGAGCAACTGAAGCTAAGCGAAAAGGACTTGAAAGTTTAGCCCAATGGATTAGTGATGGTCAACAGGGTGAACTGAGTAAAAAAGCTGAGGCGTATATTAATGATGAAGTAGCTACTGTTGACGAGGCAATTCAAGGAGCGTTAGATATCATTGCTGAACACGTTTCAGATAATCCTAAGTATCGTAGTCGTATATTGAAAGATATTTATAGGCAAGGAAATATTGTAACGGCTAAGAAGAAAAAAGCGGATGATGAAAAAGAAACATTTGCAATGTACTATGACTATGTGGAACCTATTAAGAACGTTGCTAATCATAGAGTGCTAGCTATGAATCGTGGTGAAAAAGAAAAAGTACTTTTAGTCAAGGTAGAATTTGATACTCAACAAGTAGCAAGTGCTATTGAAAAAAATGAGGTTAAAAGTAATAATCCACATGGAGATTATATTAAATTAGCAATTGAGGACAGCTTAAAAAGATTAATAATGCCTTCAATTGAAAGAGAAATACGCGCTGATTTAACTGAGAAAGCCGAACAACATGCTATTGAGGTCTTTAGTGAAAATTTAAAACACTTATTGTTGCAACCGCCTATGAAAGGCAAGCAAATATTAGGGGTTGACCCAGCATTTAGAACAGGATGTAAACTAGCAGTCATTAATCCTTATGGGACTTTTATTGATAAAAGTGTAATTTATCCGCATCCACCTAAATCTAAAGTAGAAGCATCTGAAAAAGAAATTGTCAGAATGATTAAAGAAAATAATATAGAGCTTATTGCTATTGGTAATGGTACAGCAAGTCGTGAAACTGAACAATTTGTTGCTGATGTTATCAAAAAATATAATTTAGATATTAAATTTATTATTGTCAATGAAGCGGGGGCCTCAGTGTATTCTGCTTCTGAAATTGCTAGATCTGAGTTTCCTAATTTTCAAGTTGAAGAACGAAGTGCTGTTTCAATAGGAAGACGAGTTCAAGACCCATTAAGTGAATTAGTTAAAATAGATCCTAAATCTATTGGTGTGGGTCAATATCAACATGACGTAAATCAGAAAGAACTTGAAAGTGCATTAACATTTGTTGTTGAAACAGCCGTAAACCAAGTTGGTGTAGATGTAAATACAGCATCAAAATCTCTATTACAGTATGTTTCTGGTCTATCTAGCGCAATAGCTCAAAACATTATTGATTACCGTGAAGAAAATGGAGCAATCAAGCACAATAAAGAAATAAGTAAAGTGAAACGATTAGGTGCCAAAACATTTGAACAAAGTATAGGATTTTTGCGTATTGTAGATGGCTCTGAACCACTTGATAATACGTCAATTCACCCCGAGAGTTATGATGTGACATATGAATTATTGACTGTTTTAAATTTTGATATCAATGATTTAGGAACTGACAAGTTAAAAACTGAATTATCCAACATAAACATAAATCAAATAGCTGAACAATTAAATGTTGGAGTACCAACTTTAGAGGATATTATAAAATCTCTAATGGCACCTAATCGAGATCCGCGTGATGAGTTTGAAACGCCTATCCTTAAATCTGATGTACTATCTATTGAAGATTTAAAAGAAGGTATGAAATTAAGTGGAACAGTAAGAAATGTTGTTGATTTCGGAGCATTTGTAGATATAGGTGTGAAACAAGACGGATTAGTGCACGTATCTAAATTATCAAAAAAATTCGTCAAAAATCCTATGGATGTAGTTAGTGTTGGAGATATAGTAGAAGTTTGGATTCTTGATATCGATAAAAATAAAGGAAAAGTTTCTCTAACAATGATTGATCCACATGAATAATAATGAACTTCAAAATATGGTTGAAAGCATTTCGAACCGATATTTTAATGAACCTTTTCGTCATAATGCTTTGTTTAATAATAAGCTACGTACTACAGGTGGACGTTATATTTTAGATTCACATAACATTGAAATTAATCCTAAACAATATCAGTATTATGGTAAAAATGCATTAATCGATATAATTAAACATGAGTTATGTCACTATCATCTGCATTTAGGTGGAAAAGGTTATAAACATAAAGATCCAGACTTTAAAATGTTGAGTAAGCAAGTCGGTGCTCCGAGATTTTGTAAACCTATTCAATCATATGAAGCGCGAGCTAATTACTTATATAAATGTCAATCATGTGGTTACAAATATTTAAGGATAAGGAAAGTAGATGTTCGGAAGATGAGGTGTGGAATATGCAATGGAAAGTTGTCACTAATCGAACATTTAACTTAGGTACTAAGTAACTAAAATCAAAATTCAGATCTACTTTTACAATAATTGTAGATCTGAATATTTTTGTTTATTAAATGTTGACATTAATTATAAAAACATGTATAGTATATATCATTGCTTTAATAAAAGAGTTAAACATTAATTGTTTGTAAAACGTCTTTAAAAATATGTTAAAAAGTTATTGACATTTCATTACAAAACATTTACAATAATTTATGTTCTCGATAATTAATAGTAATTATTGCGTTTTGCCAGCGGTCGTGGCGGAATGGCAGACGCGCTAGGTTGAGGGCCTAGTGGGAGAAATCCCGTGGAGGTTCAAGTCCTCTCGGCCGCACCAAATAAACTTTTAATTTAATATGCGGGTGTAGTTTAATGGCAAAACCTCAGCCTTCCAAGCTGATGTTGTGGGTTCGATTCCCATCACCCGCTCCATTATTAATGAACATTGAAAACTGAAT
>NZ_VUKI01000010.1:0-81139 GCF_008385775.1 Staphylococcus sp. GDX7P312P
TTATTTATGTCCCAGGCTCTTCTACTTTAGGTATGATTATTAATTATTCAGCTTCTCTAATCTCTGCATCTACATCTGCATAATCAATTTCTGTTTCTGTAAATGTTTTATTATTAACTGGGAAATGTTGTTCGAATGTTTCGAAATTCTGTATTTCAACAGTTACATCGTCTACTTCAAAGTCTAATACATGACCACCAAAGTTGCGATCATCATTAGCAAAGTGAATATGGAAGCCAGCTGATCCAATACCGTGGAATAATTCTGGAGTAAAGAATCCGATAATTGTTCCTTTAATATCTTCACGCGTTTCCTCTGGTTGTCTACGTGCTGAATCAATTAATCTAGTGTAAGGTGGCTCTTGTTTAGGCATCATGCGTACGTGCATTTTTTTAAACGTACCACTTATTTTCACTGCAGAGAATAAGTTATCACTTAACATATGTTCTTTAACTTCGTTTAACACTTTTTCAGAGTTTTTATTTGAAGTTTGATATGTTTGATCTGCTTCAAAACGAGTAATTGTTGCATATGGCGTCATTTCATCACCATTTAGTTTCTTAAACTCCTTATGCTCGTTAGCATGGAATGCTTCACCATCTAAAAAGATAACCTCACCATTAGAACCTGTTAATGTAGCTAGTCCTGAATCACCATGTTCTAATAGTTCATCGATAGACGCAGTTCCTTCTAATAGACCTGCCATTAATGTACCTAAAGTACCATGTTGATATAATACGTAACTCATTGAATATTCACTCCTATGTTTGTTTGACTAATAATTAATTTAAAGAATCTGGTAATACATTCGTTGATAATTTGATATTGTCTTTATAATTCACTGGGATATCAATTAATACAGGGCCTTCAGTTGCATAGCCTTCTTTTAAAGCCGCTTCTAATTCTTCTTGATTAGTAACACGTAACCCTTTTGCACCGAATGATTCAGCATATTTCACATAATCAACTGGTCCAAATTCAACTCCAGCTGAACGTTTATATTTCATTTCTTCTTGGAACTCTACCATATTATATTTACCATCATTCCAAATTAATTGGATGATGTTTAAATTTTTACGTACGGCTGTTTCTAAATCTTGACCTGAGAATAGGAAACCGCCATCTCCAGCTACTGACACAACTTGAGTATTTGGGCGCACTAATGCAGCTGCGATTGCCCAAGGTAAAGCAACACCAAGTGTTTGCATACCATTACTAAATAATAAATGTCTTGGATTGTAACTTCTAAATTTACGTGCCATCCAAATATAATGGCTACCTACGTCTACAGTAACAGTTGTATCGTCAGTTAGTGTTTTTTGCATTGTTTCAATAATTTCTAATGGATGCATTACGCCATCTTCATGTGTGTACTTGATACCTGTTGCTTCAATGACTTCTGCTCTCAAACGTTCTAAGTCATCTAAACGATTTTGATTAATAATAGGTTCATGCACATTTTCAGATAGGAGTTGAATTGTGCCTGCAATATTACCAATTAATTCTTTTTTAGGGCGTAAAAAGTTAGTGATTTCAGCCTGTACTTCATCGATAACAATGATTTCTGTATCTAATTCTTTATTCCAGTTACTTGCTTCGTATTCAATTGGATCATAACCAATTGCAACAACTAAGTCAGCTTTTCTTAATAATTCGTCACCTACTTGGTTACGGAATAAACCGACTCTTCCGAAGAAGTGATTTTCTAATTCACGGTTAAGTACACCGGCACCTTGGAATGTTTCAACAACTGGTAAGTTTGATTTAGCAACTAATTGACGAATTGCTTCAGTTTCTTTCTCACTTGAGCTTCTCATACCTACTAGCAACACTGGGAATTTCGCATGTTTTATAGCTTTGATAACGTCTTGAATATCTTCTAAATTTGGAACACCTAGTTGTGGTTGTTCACATAAATCAATTGCATTAGATGTTACTGGAGACTCAATAACATCTTGTGGGATACTAATAAAGCTTGCACCATTTTTACCTGAAGTCGCTGTACGAATAGCGTTTGTCATTACTTCAGATAGAGACTCAGGATCTTGTACTTCTGCGCTATATTTCGTAGATGATCTTAAAAGAGAAGCGTTATCTACTGCTTGATGCGTCATACGTAATAAATCGTTACGTTTAACTTGACCACCGATAGCTAACACTGGATCACCTTCTGAAGTCGCTGTTAATAATCCAGTTGTTAAGTTACTTACTCCAGGGCCACTTGTTACTAATGCTACACCTGGTTTACCAGTTAAACGACCGATACCTTGTGCCATCATGGCAGCATTTTGTTCGTGACGTGTCACAATAAGTTCTGGACCATCATCTTCAAGAGCATTAAAAAGATAGTCTATTTTAGCTCCTGGAATACCAAATACGTAATCTACATTATTATTTTTTAAAGTATCAATGACCATGTTTGCAGCAGAATAGTTTTCTTTAGTCATCTGAATTCATATCCTTTCAAGTTCCATTTTAAATTTTAATATTAAAAAGAAGCCACCTACATGTCTATTTTTTAAGGGAAAAAGAGGGAAAGACTTAGTTACATGAGTTGTGGCTTCTTTATATTTAAAGTTACTTCATTATTTCATTGTTGCTAGTAATCTCAGTTAGGGATACATATTTAAATGCGAGATGGGAGTCTTCTATCTATGTCAATGGGTGTAATAAATCATAAAGTTTAGCACTACTATGCTAATACAATATAAGGGGATGGATTTACTACACGAAATAGAAGCATTTAAATATGATGTAACTTTATTACATAACTAATTATAGTATGCGCTGAACTATTAATAAAATACATATTTTCGATAGAACCTATTCCATAATGGAATAGGTCAACAAACTTTAATTTTTTAGTAAAATACCACTAAATAAAGGTCTAATTACTTGACTTATTGAGTATTTTTAGTATGTTATTCTCAGTCAAAAGACCACTTTTTATATTTTAAGGATAATTTTACTCTTTTTTGTTGTTTTTATTTCTTATTAATCTGTTATAATCAAATCTATCATTTAAAATTTCCTTGTTACACTCTGTCATTTTATAAAAAGTAAGAAAACTTAAAATTTTCAGAAATTTTAGACAAAAATATAAAGTTTTGTGCTAATATAATAAATATTCCAGAGATAACAAGCTAATCTTATAACTCAATATATTAGTAAGTGGAGGTTCATAATTATGGCCAGTTTTTTCAAAAATTTAACTCGAAAAGAAGATCCCACAATCTATCAAAATAAAGATGGTCATTTAAAACGTACATTACGTGTTCGAGATTTTCTTGCATTAGGTGTTGGTACGATTGTATCAACTGCAATTTTCACATTGCCTGGCGTTGTAGCAGCTGAACACGCAGGCCCTGCCGTTGCATTATCATTCTTACTTGCAGCGATTGTTGCAGGTTTAGTTGCCTTCTCATATGCCGAAATGGCATCAACAATGCCTTTCGCCGGTTCAGCTTATTCTTGGATTAACGTTTTATTTGGAGAATTTTCAGGTTGGGTCGCAGGTTGGGCACTTTTAGCTGAATACTTTATTGCCGTAGCCTTTGTAGCATCCGGATTCTCAGCCAATCTAAGAGGACTCATTTCGCCATTAGGTATTGTATTACCTAAAGCATTATCGAATCCATTCGGAGCTGATGGTGGTGTCATTGATATCATCGCTGCTGTTGTAATCATTATTACAGCAATCATCTTATCACGTGGTATGTCTGAAACAGCACGTGTAGAAAACGTCTTAGTTATCTTAAAAGTATTTGCAATCGTATTATTCATTATCGTAGGTTTAACTGCTATCCAAGCATCAAACTATGTTCCGTTTATTCCAGAACATAAAGTGACTGAAAATGGTGATTTCGGTGGTTGGCAAGGTATTTATGCTGGGGTTTCTATGATATTCTTAGCTTACATTGGTTTCGACTCAATCGCTGCCAACTCTGCAGAAGCCATTAACCCGCAAAGAACAATGCCTCGTGGTATTCTTGGTTCATTAGCTGTAGCATTAGTATTATTCGTAGGTGTAGCACTAGTATTGGTTGGTATGTTCCATTACTCTAGATATGCAGGTAATGCTGAACCTGTAGGTTGGGCACTTCGTCAAAGTGGCCACGGTATTATCGCCGCTGTCATCCAAGCTATTTCAGTAATCGGTATGTTCACTGCTTTAATTGGTATGATGTTAGCAGGATCACGTTTACTTTATTCATTTGGTCGTGATGGTTTATTACCATCTTGGTTATCAAAATTAAATCATAAACATCTACCAAACAGAGCACTTTTAATTCTAACAATTATCGGTGTATTAATTGGTTCAATGTTCCCATTCGCATTCTTAGCACAACTTATCTCTGCAGGAACATTAGTCGCATTTATGTTTGTGTCTCTTGCAATGTATCGTTTAAGAAAACGTGAAGGCAAAGATTTACCAGTACCATCGTTTAAAGTACCATTCTTCCCTGTATTGCCAATAATCACATTTATTTTAGTATTACTTGTATTCTGGGGATTAAGTTTCGATGCTAAACTATATACTTTAATTTGGTTCGTAGTTGGTATCATCATCTATTTAAGTTATGGTGTTCGACACTCTAAGAAAAATGAAGAAGAAGACTACATTGTACCGAAAGATTAATATAATCAAATAAACTAGAAGAGGCTGGGATATCATTCCCACCCTCTTCTTTACGTATTACCAACCTTGACCATCAATATTATAGTTATCCAGTTGTCCATCTTGTAACGCTTGCAATGCATTCTCTATTGTATTTAACGCATAATCTAATTGTTCATACGTAATAACTAATGGTGGTTGGAAACGTAGTACATTACCAGCTACTGCAATCAATACAAGACCCTGATCAAAACAATAATTACATATTTTAAGTGCTTCTTCAGAAGCTCTCGTCTTAGCTTGTTTATTTGATACGATATCAATACCAATTGATAAACCTTTACCACGCACATCTCCAACGAAATCATAATCATTCACCCATTGATCCATTCGCTTGCGCACGTAAGCCCCTTTTTCAGAACTAGCAGTTAATAAATCTTCATCTTCAATCATACCTAATGTAGCTAAAGCCGCTTCACAACTTACAGGATTCGCACCAGTTGTAAATAGATGTGCCGGTGCCTCAAGTGTCTCTATGATTTCTTTACGTCCAACAATAGCTGACATCGGTAACCCACCTGCTAGTGATTTACCAAATGTAATTAAATCCGGTGTGAAATTAAAGTGATCAATTGAACTCCATGTACCAGTTCGCCCTAACCCCTGTTGAATATCATCTACAGCAATTAGAATACCATGTTCACGGCATAACGTTTCTAATGCCTCAAAGTAACCATCTACAGGTTCTAATAGACCTCCGTCACCTTGGATTGTTTCTACAACTATACAAGCCACTTCTTCCACTGGCACATATTTCGCAAACATTTCTTTTAATGGTGCAAGATACTCTTCAACTGTATTTGCATTAGGCTGCTCAAACATCCCTCTATATTTATCAGGGAATGGAATATGATAAAATCCATTCAATAATGGTCCATAGTGTTTGCGCATATTTAAACTAATGGCAGACATGGATAATGACCCAAATGTTGACCCATGATATGCATTTGTAAAACTAATAATGTAAGGGCGCCCCGTATAAGCTCTCGCAAATTTAATAATACCGTCATTCGCATCAGACCCACTTAATCCAAACGTTACACGCTTTTCATAGTCACCTGGAGCAATTTCACATAGCTTTTTAGATAATTTTACTGCTGGTTCATGATACATATATGCGGGTGTATAATGAATAAATTTCTCAGCTTGTTTCTTAATCGCTTCAGTAACTGGTTTAGGTGCGTGCCCTACGTTTTGTGAACTTGCACTTGATAATAAATCAATATATTCTTTACCATCCACATCTACTAGTGTCGCACCATAACCATGGTCAATGGCTAATGGATAATATTTTATTCTCCCTGATGCGGCGAAGTATTTCCCATCTTCATTAATTAATTCCTCTGCTTTACTCATATCGGCTCATCCTCCCAAGATAGACCATCCCTTTTGCTTCCCTCTATTTAAAAAGTTCTTCGGCCCTCTAAATAAACACTATTTAAGTGATAATATTCAATATCTTACTAATAATTGTCAGATTTGTAAATATTTTCTGAATAATCAAAAATAATTAAAGTTTGTAATTTTTGGTATTTATTATTTTATTTTTAAAAAGAGAGGCTGTGACAATATAAAATGTCGCAGCCTACTTTATCATTTTGTCAGTAGCTGACTGATTTGAAAATGCGCTTGAATCAAGCTTTTTTCAAACCTAGTCATCCTTGCCGGGGTAGGACAACGAAATAAATTTTGAGAAAATATTATTTCTGTCCTACTCCCAGTTTAATATGGATAATTATTTACTTTCGTATGGAATTACATCGTCTCCATATTCTTTCTTAATATAATCTTTAATTTCTTTCGATTGCATAACTTTTAATAATTCTTGGAACTTTTTATCATTTTTATGTCCTTCTTGAACAGCAATAATATTGGCAAACGGAGATGATTTACCTTCCATAACTATTGCATCTTTAGAAGGTTTTAAACCATTATCGATGGCATAGTTAGAATTCATAATCACTGCTGCTCCTTCACCATTTTTATATGTCTTTGGTAAAAACTCAGCCCCTTGTTGGTGATTGAATTTTAAATTCTTTTTATTTTCAGCGATATCTTCAAACTTAGCATCTTCAATTTTGACACCTTTTTTCAACTTAATGAGACCTTCATCTACAAAGAATGATAAAAATCGTCCTTCTTCCGCTGGATTATTTGAAACATAAATCGTTGAACCTTCAGGAATATCTTTTAGATTTTTATATTTTTTACTGTATACGCCCATTGGAGTTGTAAATACTTTACCTAATTCCTCTATTTTATATCCATGACTTTTCTTTTCAGCTTTTAAATAAGGTACATGTTGGAAGAAATTGGCATCTACATCACCTTTATCTAATAATTTATTTGGTACTTTATAATCATTGACTTCTTTAACTTCTAAATCATAACCTTTTTTCTTTAATTGTTCTTTAGCTTTCTTCAACACATCTCCATGGGGTGCAGGTGAAGCAGCAACCGTGATTTTTTTACTATCCTCTTTATCTTTGCCACATCCTGCCAATACAATAACTAAAACTAAAATACTTATCACACTTAACCATTTTTTCATGTATATCGACACCTCTTTTTTAATAAATGATTCAATTACACTTCAACTCTTAAATAGTTAGAAGACATAAAAAAATACTTTCTATTATTTAAGAGAAAGTATCGATACACTTTCTCTTATCTCTTAAAGTATTGTCTACTTTATGTGAATTAGCACCATTTCGTTTAACGACGGTTGCTGGGCTTCTTAGGGCACATCCCTCCACCACTCTTGATAAGAGTTAACAAGTTTTATTGAATTGATATCATATTAGCATTGGATTTTGTCTTGGTCAATATCATTTTTTAAATATTCTAAATTTTTAAAATGTGTGATTCATCTTGCCATAGGGAATAGCTTGTTAAACACATTTGAAGGATGGATATTTATGATACAATACAGCTACCACTTTCTTAGCGCATTGCTAATTAGCATTTTATTATTACTTATTATGTTTATTATGGATGTCGTAACACACACGACGCACCTAACTTTGTTATTGATCAATATCGATTTCATCGCTGACCCAAATCAAACACCACTGATTTTAGAACTATTGATTCATATTGTCATTGGATTTTTAATTTACATCACATTTCTAATTATTTATAAATTTTTCAAACCTTTTTACAAAATAAGTTATTTATTACTGATACTCATATTTCTAATATTATATCCATTACTTATTCTATTGGCACAACGTTCATTTTTCCAATTTAGTTGGACAGAATATGGCTTATGGATGATTGCACATTTGATTTTCACTGTTTGCATGGTATGGTCTATCCCTTACTTTTCTAAAAAGAAATGATAAGATAGCATCATTAAATTTAGTATCACGATTACTTATATTCATAAAAACTTTAATATTGTAAATCTAACTTTACAAATATGTCATTCTTTAAGCTAATTTAAAGTTTCAATATGGTTTACTTTAAAGCCCTATTTTAATTAATTCTGAGTGTTACACTAAGGCTGTAAACGATAAATAATGAAATGGGGTTTTCATTGTGATGAAGGTTTCTCTATTTGCGTCAACACTTATTTCAAGTACAGTATTATTAACTGCGTTTAGCGGACATCAAGCTTTTGCTGCTGATATCGTTACTAAGGATAACGCACAAGAAGTTGCTTCAGAGGCGTTATCAAATAGTGGAGGTAATCCAGATTTACAAAACTTTGGAAAAGCAATCGACAAAGGGGACTATTTTGAAATTAAAAGCCATAATAAAGCAAATGCTGGTTTAGGTGTTTATAAAGTTCATAAAAATGGCCAAGTCGAATATAAAAACGATAAATATAGTAACTTTAATCAACTTCAAAGTGGAGAAACATATGTTGAACACGGTATTGCAAATGCTGCTGAATTAGATGACCAAAAGGAAGAAGCATCTAAAATTAATTCTGTAGATTGTGCGCGTGAATTAAATTCATATTATGTCGGTAACGTTAAATCTAACGAAGTGCCTTCGTCTCAATCAGTAAAAAAACAAGAAAACCATGATAGCACTAACTCTCGATCTTCATTACCTGAAACTGGTCATTCAGACAGTGAACAATCCACTCAATTATTAGGTAGCATTTTCTTATTAATAGGCGGTGCGTTAGTAGCTAAACAATCTCATAAAAAAATCTCATAGAAAAAGGGAGTGGGACAGAATTCTTTTAAAATTCGTCGTCCCACCCCCGCAAGGATGACTAGAACTGAGAAAAGCTTGATTTAAGCGCCTTCTCAGTTCAGTCAGCTACTGCGAATTTGCTAAATAGCATTATTATATTATTTATGTCCCAGACTGCTTTTTTATTGATTGCTGTTCCCATTCTCTTCATTACTATCTTTTTTATTGTCGTCTTTATTGTCTTGCTGTTTTGTATCTTGCTCTACACCTTCTGGGTCACGTTCTTTCGCACTACCTTTTTTAGGATTATAGTTTGCACCTTCAGTATATTCGTTACCCGCATTCCATAGTAAGAATTCATTCACACCATTATCTTTTAAAGCTTGAACTTGCTCAGATACTGCTTTCGCATCATAATCAATATAATTACCATCACCTAAATACGATGCCGTGAAATCTTGAATCCATGGACGAGAAATTGGTTTTTTCTTACCAAGTGAATCTAGTAAACTATTTTCTTTTTGAATGTATCGATTTACTGTTTTGTACGGTTCTGTATCCGGAGCATCTAAACCAAAGTCACCGTTACTCCAATGTGAAGGATAAATCATTGATGAAATCGCATCTACATTTTCAGACATTTTAGGGAAACTTTGACCAATGCCTGGTGCGTTTTTAACTAATGCAGAATAGCCAAATACGTCTGCCGATACGTTAACACCCATTGGTTTCAACTCTTTATTAGCATGTTCTAAGAATTTTGTAATTGTATCAACACGTTGATCTCCTGAACTTAACTTGCTATTTTTGTAGTCACCCTTACTATAAGTTAAACTGTCTGCTTCATTTTCAAAGCCTTCTGGGAAACGCACATAGTCAAATTGGATATCTTGGAATCCAGCTTTAGCTGCTGCTTTAGCGACAGTAATATCATAATCCCATACTTCCTTCATGAATGGGTTAACAAAGCTATCGCCTTTACCATTAGTCCAAACTGACCCATCACTTTCTTTAAATGACCACTCAGGGTGTTCTTCAGCTAATTTAGTATCCTTAAATGTAACGATACGAGCAATTGGATAAATATTGTTATCATGCAATTTTTTCAACAATTTCTTACCATCTACAATATCTAATGTGTTCTTATCCACTTGTTTATTTCCTGTGTTAAGTTTCATTGTGATATTACCTTCATCATCTTTAACATCGATAACCATTGTATTTAATTTAGAATCTTTAATGAACTTAATTAATTCATCAATCTTATCACCTTGTGTCGAATTGCTTGTGACATAAATTCCTTTAACGCCATCTTTAGGGTAATCGACTTTATTCTCATTCTTGTTTTTGTCATTATTCTTTTTTAATTTCTCGCTTTGACTGTTAGTTTGTTCGTTCTTCTGGCTGTCCCCTTTTTGCCCGCTACTAGATGAATTATCACCATTACTGCACGCAGCGAGTAACAAAGCACTTGTTGTTAATACAGCAAATATTTTGTTCTTTTTCATTCCCTTAGCCTCCGAATATGCTTTTTATGTATAATTAGGTTCTCATTATTTAGAATAGTAAGCGATTTAAATAGTTTAATTATCCTAAATAAGAGAACCTAACTTTCTTATAGAATAGCATACTTTATGTACTATTAATCAATATGGCAAAATTTTATATAATAAATTATCTAATATTTGCATGCATTTAATTTTTTAAAATTAATGATACCCTGATTATGTTACAAGCGTTCTGAGATGGGAATTGTCTATCACGCATAAAAATAGAGTGTACAGAAAATGGTTACTTTCTACACACTCTATTTTTCGTATTCAACTAGTTATAAATTGTTAAATCTTTATATTCATCATCAAGGAGCTTTTTTAGTAGAACTTCTATATTATCTTCGCAACAATAAAGTCCATCTTTTATATTTAATTCTGTATCTTTATCAGAATTCGTTAACCAAATGGCAGCCATATTAACATTTAATGAACCCAAGATGTCATTTCTATAAGAATCCCCAATAAACAAGCACTCTTCAGGATTAACGTTTAGTCTAGACGTGACATTTAAAAATGCTTTAGGATCAGGCTTTTCGCAACCTATATTTTCAGATATAAAAATATTCTTTTCAAAAATTGATCTAATATCGAGATTATCAATTTTAGTATTCTGTTCTTTAAGCTTTCCATTGGTAAGTATGGCGATGTTTACATTTTCTTTTAATGACATAAGTAAATCATTCATTTTTCTATTAACAGTTATACTAGACAATAACTTAGTAAAAAAGGATTCGAAATACTCGTTGGCTTCTTCGCGAGAAATATTTATATCAAAATGCTGTAAAGTTTTAATTAGTCTTAACTCTCGCAATTCATCTAAGGTAATAACCCCTTCATCATGCTGTTTCCAAAAGTATAAATCATATTTTTTAAATAATTTCATAAAGTCACTATAATCTATATCTTTAAACAACGTATACGCTTCAAACGTATCTTTATTCGCTTTTATCCATAATTTATTAAAAGAAAATAGCGTATTATCTAAATCAAAAATAACCAATTTAACTTTTTTAATCATTACTCACACGCCTTTTTAAATGAATGAAGGTTAAAAAAACTCCCTACCTTTAAAACAAATGATAACATAAAACGAACTATTATTCACTTTTCATATAAATAGTTCGTTTTTATTCGTTTTTTATGTCTTTAATAATAAGAAACTATGTTAAATATTTGTAGGTGTTTTTTAAACCAATGACCATCTTGATGATTATGTTATAGGTTTTTGAGACGTGAATTACTTATAACCCATTTGATATGATCTTGCGTTTTCAGTTGTTGTAACTTGATGAATTCATTATTATTTTCAGGAAATTGCCACACATATTTTATAAATTCAAAACTAATTGTATTCGGATTACCCCCAATACGATGTCGTTTCAAATTGTGAATAATCACCCTTTTTATGACACGGTAAATACACTTCCATCTAGGTTCTTTTAACCATATAACGACAGTTGCTCTCTTCAACCTTAAAGGTAGTGTGTCCGAATAATTACCATCAATAATCCAAGTATTTTTAGCAATAATTTGATTAAGCTGTTCAATTAATTCTTCTCGTCTAATCGTCGTTTTGTTATCAATCCAATTGATGTTATCCATATGATATAAAGGTATGCCATACGTTTTATGTAGATGATGCGCTAATGTCGATTTACCAGAGCCTGGACTTCCAATAATTAAAATACGTTTTTCCATTTTCCCCTCACTTAATAAGATTTATTAACTTTATTATCGCTAAATGCGTCTAATTTATGAAACTATAAACTGTAAAATATGAATTTTCAATAAATATAAGTTTTATAACTTGAGAATGAGCTTTATTTTTATCATAATAAATATGAAAGTTAATTAAAGGAGTGGAAAGAGTAATGAATAAAGAACAATTAGAAAAAATGACAAATGGGAAAGGTTTTATCGCAGCATTAGACCAAAGTGGCGGTAGTACTCCTAAAGCATTGAAAGAGTATGGTGTAAACGAGGACGAATATAGCAATGATGACGAAATGTTCCAACTTGTGCACGATATGCGTACTAGAGTTGTAACTTCACCTTCATTCTCTCCAGACAAAATTTTAGGTGCTATCCTTTTCGAACAAACTATGGATCGTGAAGTTGAAGGCAAATACACTGGTGACTACTTAGCAGACAAAGGTGTTGTACCTTTCTTAAAAGTCGACAAAGGTTTAGCTGAACAACAAAACGGTGTTCAATTAATGAAACCTATCGATGATTTAGACGATACTTTAGACCGTGCGGTTGAACGTCATATCTTCGGTACTAAAATGCGTTCTAATATCTTAGAATTAAATGAACAAGGTATCAAAGATGTTGTTGAACAACAATTTGAATTCGCTAAAAAAATCATCGCTAAAGGTTTAGTACCAATCATTGAACCTGAAGTTAACATTAACGCTAAAGATAAAGCTGAAATTGAAGAAGTATTAAAAGCTGAACTTAAAAAAGGCTTAGATGCTTTAAACGATGATCAATTAGTAATGTTAAAATTAACTATCCCAACTAAAGCTAACTTATACAAAGAATTAGCAGATCATCCAAATGTTGTACGCGTGGTTGTATTATCAGGTGGTTACAGCAGAGACGAAGCTAACAAATTATTGAAAGACAATGATGAATTAATCGCAAGCTTCTCACGTGCATTAGCAAGCGACTTACGCGCTAGCCAATCACAAGAAGAATTTGATAAAGCATTAGGTGACGCAGTAGATTCAATCTACGACGCATCAGTAAATAAAAACTAAGGTGCGAAAGTGAGCGTTTAGGTTTTGAGCAGAATCGAAAAGTGAGCAAAACTGTTCTTCAAGTTTTGTTGAACTTTGAGTATTTCTGCCGAAAAACCTGCTCACTGTAGCCCGTTTATCATTCCGGCGAAGTGCTCTACAACTTCACTCGAATATTTAAAAGCCGACTGGTTATTTCAACCGGCCGGCTTTTCTAATATATTCTATTCTTGATTATGTGTTTGATGCTCCTCAAACAAATCCCCTACTTGATTGAAGAAATCGCCAAACGTTTTCGCCGCATTGTTACTAAACATTTTTTCTAAATTAGCTTGTGATTCATTTGCACTTTGTTCAGATGCTTCATACATATTTTCTTCATAGGCTTTTAATGCACTTTGTAAGTCAGCATGAACTTTTAACGCTTCAGCTAATAAATATGCATCGTAAAATGCCATATTAACGCCCTCACCCGCAAATGGACTCATTAAATGCGCAGCATCACCAATTAATGTTAAATTTGGTTGATTATCCCATTTAAACCCTATTGGCAATTTATAAATACGACGTAATAATAAATCATCACCTGCATATTCAATATATTTTTTTAAATCTTCATCCCAATCTGCAAAATCTTTCATTAACTGATTTTTAATTTCAGTTTTAGACATTGCTTTAAATTTATCAAATGTCTCATAATCCATTTTATAAGACATATAAACTTTAATACGTCCGTCGCCATTAACTTGTCCAAGTATTGCTTTATTATCTCCAAAGGCCATCATTTTACCATTTTTATTAAACCTTGCTAAATCGGGATATTGATTAAATACGTCTTCTACATTCAATTCAACCATTGAAATACCATTATATTCTACATCCACATTAGCCAAATATGGTCTTACTTTTGAAAAGGCACCATCAGCCCCAATAACAAAATTAAATGTTTCATTACTATCATCATCAAACGTCACTTCAATTTGTTCATTGTCTAAATATTTCAATGAATTAAACGCCTTATCATATATAACTGTGCCATCATTCAATTGTTCTGAAATAATATCACATAGTTCACCACGATCAATCTCTGGACGACCGCCTTCAATTTCAGGGTCTGCTGTTTCTTCATAATAAATGTTTCCAGCTTTATCTAATACGCGTGTGTCTTCACCTTCAAAACGTGCAAGTTCTCTAAATTTATCAATAATACCAGCTTCTTTTAGTGCCAATTGACCATTTTCTTCGTGAATATCTAAAGAACCTCCACGATGACTATTAATATTTAAACCTGCTTTTTCAAAGATTTTAACCCCAAATCCTTGTTGTTGTAAGAGAAGACCAAGCATCAATCCACCAGGCCCTCCACCAATGATACCTACATTTTTTACTTCTTTAATATTCATAACCCTTACCCCCAAATGATTATTTATAGAAACGTTCTAATTTTTGTTTAGTTTCCTCAATAAATACATTTAATTCTTTTTGTTTTTCTTCATCTTGTAATACGCTTTGACTTGCTTTCATAAATCCATGGAATAATTCTTGTAATTGTTCACGAGATGCTTTCATCTGTTCAAAATCTACATTTTTAAATTGTTCTAAGCGTTTTGTGAATTCATCTTGGTCTACATTCTCTTTTAAAAAAGTTTTACCTTCATCTGTAATTGTGTAGATTTTTTTGTTACCTTCTTTAGAAATTGATACAAAATCTCTATCTTCTAACATTTGTAAAATTGGATAAACTGAACCAGGACTTGGTGAATAGAATCCTTTGAAACGTTCTTCTAAATCCTTAATGATTTGATAACCATGACGTGATTCCTCTTCTAACATTTGTAAAATAATAAATTGTAGATTACCTTTTTTGAAAAATCTATCTCGACCTCCACCACGTCTTCCAAAACCACCAAATCCTCAAAACCTTGTGGCCCTTTACTTCTACCAAATTGTTCAAAATGGTCCATTCCTTGTCTTATATCTTGCAAATGTCTTCTAAACATCATTAAAATCACCTTTTCTTTTATATTTAATTAATTGCTTTTTCGATATATCGATATAATAAACGATATATCGAAATAATTATAATAAAAATAAATACTACCCTAACAAACCCTGTCAGAATAGTATTTACGTTTATTATTCATTATTAAATTCTTTGCTTGTGAGTTGCTCCAGATGACCGAATAATGGTTTCCACTCTTCAATGGTATAATTTGAAACCAATCCCTTATACCAAAATGGATCTTTCTCAAGTAATGTCATTAATTCGTCTCGATTTTTAACTTTAAATATTAAATAAGCTTCTTTTATATCTTTCCGCGCATTCACTGTAGGACCAGAAACGATTAAATGTCCTTGTTTAATTAATTTCTTCAAATATAAAGCATGTGGAACAACGTACTTTTTCCATCTTTTTAAATCAGTGTGTTCAAATTTTACGATATAGTGTTTCATCGAATGCTCCTCTAAACGTGAATCAATACTTTACCAAATTTACCTCCAGTGATAACAAGTACGGTATCGCCATATTTATCTCGTAAATAGTGTTCTACGCTTGCAAGTTGCTGTTCATCTAGTTCCACTTCTACTTCTTTTAACCATTGTGGCAATTGTTGCATCACATCTTCAATTGGTTTGTCATTATGTTGCGTATGGCGTTCGATTAATGTTTCATAAGTATAATCATTAAAGTATAACAACTGTAATAAATAATACATATCCGCCGTCATAGGTTGACTTTCTTCATCTAAAAATGCCACGACTTCATCGACAATTGAGTTTTCCTTAGGTCCTGCAATTAAACTGACATAAACATATTTCTGTGCAATATCGATTGCCTTGCTAACCGCTTCCCACGTCGTCACTGCTGGACACATTGACGCAAAAACTAAATCATGCTGCCCTAATTCTTCTAGCTGAGCATCTTCAAACGATTGATTTAATGTTTTAAGTGCTACACCGTAATGATTTGCATTATCTTTTAACATGTCATGTAAAATTGGCGATGGTTCCAACGCTGTAACTTTTGCACCTTCTTTAGCAAACGGGACACTAAACACTCCTGACGCAGCCCCTACATCTAACACACTTAAATTACTAAATGGACCTGTTTGTTGCTCAATCCAATTCATAATACGTTTCGTACGTTGCTGACTTTCTTCAGTAAAAGAATTTTTATTAAAGTTTTCTGCCCACTTTTCAAAACCTGGTGCCGATGGATCACCTAAACCTGCACGTTTCATCCTTTTATCCTGAGTATTAGAGTCAGCTTCCCACGCTTTCTCCCAATATTGATTACTAAATATATCTTTTGTCATAAGTAATCTCCTTTTTATTTGATACCCTCATCTTAACCACTCTTGTATAGTTCATAAACTAATTCGCATTCTTATTAAAAAAAGCTTTCAACCAATCCAAAGCAAGTTAGCTACGCTTTGAAAATGATTGAAAGCTAATGTTGTATTCTATTATTCCTAATAATTTCAAAAGTTATAGTTCTTCACCGTTTGACTCAATCACATTACGGTACCAATCAAATGAATCTTTCTTCGTACGTTCTAGTGAGCCATTTCCTTCATTATCACGATCTACGTGAATTAAGCCATAACGTTTTTTCATTTCACTTGTTGTAAATGACACGATATCAATAATACCCCATGGTGTGTAGCCCATTAAATCAACACCATCTTTGTCAACTGCATCAATAGCTGCTTTGATATGTTCACGTAAATAATCTACACGATAATCATCATGGATTTGTCCATTTTCATCAAACTCATCCACGGCACCAAAGCCATTTTCAACAATAAACAATGGAATTTGGTAGCGATTATATAAGGCATTTAATGTATAACGTAACCCTACTGGATCGATTGCCCAACCCCAATCACTCTTCTTAATATAAGGGTTATCTACTGAATTAGGTAAACCACCATTAACAATATTATCTTCGACACTTGCTTCATTATCATGTTTTACGACAGTTGACATATAGTAGCTAAATCCAATGTAATCCACTTTACCATCACGTAAAATTTCATCATCACCCTCTTGCCAACCAATGTCGAAACCTTCACGTTCAAACATCTTCGTCGCATAACCTGGGTAATAACCACGCGCATGAACATCAGGGAAGAAGAAACGCATACGACTAGCCACTTCTGCTTCCATAATATCATTTGGATTACAACTATATGGGTAGATTGGAACATGTGAAATCATCGCACCAATTTCGAACTCAGGATTGATCGCTTTACCAATCTTAACTGCTTTAGCACTAGCGATTAATTCATTATGAGCTACTTGGTACAATACCTCTTCTTTATTATCGTCCTCTTTTAATGAGACACCTGAGTTTGTCCATAAGAAGATCGGATTATTAATGTCCATTTGGTTATTAATTTCGTTAAATGTCATCCAATATTTCACTTTGTCTTTATAACGGTTAAATACTGTTTCAGCAAAATGAGCAAAGAAATCTGCCACTTTACGATTTCTGAAACCACCATATTCACGAGCTAAGTGTAACGGCATTTCAAAATGTGAAAGTGTGATAACAGGTTGAATGTTATATTTCAATAACTCATCAAATAAGTCATCATAGAATTGTAAACCTTCTTCATTAGGTTCAACTTCATCACCTTTTGGAAAAATTCGAGTCCAAGCAATTGATGTTCTTAAGCATTTTAAGCCCATGTCACTAAAAATTTTCACATCTTCTTTATAGCGATTGTAGAAATCAATGCCAACATGATTTGGATAATATTTGTCAGGTTCTACATCTTGTGTAATTTCACGCGCTTTACCGTGTGCGCCAGCTGTCATAACATCAATGACACTTAGTCCTTTTCCACCTTGGTCATAGCCACCTTCGAATTGATTAGCCGCTAAAGCGCCACCCCATAAGAAATCATTAGGTAATTTAGACATATTCCAAAACTCCTCTTCCAAATTATTAATCATACGTTTTTATTTCTTAACAACTGTCATATTTTTTATTAGAATGCAAACCCTTTCAAAAACTATTATAATTATACCGGTACAATTTGTAAACAGAATAACCAAAATTATACCGGTACAATTTACTAATAGGGTTTTACATTTGTTATAATAAATATAAATTACGCATTAAGGGAGTCAAATGATGTTAAAGTACGAACGAATTGCTCAAGATATTACAAGTGCCATTGCAAATGATGAATATAATGTTGGTGATAAACTGCCAAGTGTCGAACAATTAAAATCACGATATGAAGTTAGCAAAAGTACCATTATTAAAGCATTAGGGATACTCCAAAGAGATGGTATAATTTTCCAAACAAGAGGCAGTGGTATTTATGTACGTAATAAAAATAAATCCGGTTATATCAACCTTTTGAAAACAAAAGGCTTCTCAGATAATTTACAAGGTCATGAAGTAACAAGTAAAATTCTAACGTTTGAGACGATAAAACCTAATGATGAAGCAAGAGCACACTTACGTTTAACGGAACAAGATGAAGAAGTTTATTATGTCGAACGTATTCGCTATTTAGATCATAACCCTTTATGTATTGAAACATCTTACTTCAATAAAACATTAGTTACTCACCTTGATCGTGACAGTGCGGAACATTCAATATTTGACTATCTTCAATCACAACTTAAGATCAATATCGGCTTTTCAGATATCTATTTCTATATTGATTTTCTAACTGAAGGTGAAGCGCCACAATTGGATCTCAATCCAAATGATCCTTGTATGCGTCATGATTTGACCTTTTACACTAATAAAGGAATACCATTCGATTATTCGAAGATTGTTTACCATTATGAATATGCTAACTTCTTTATCCCTATAGAAAATTAAAAAAGAGTCGCTTGAGCTATAAACTCTCAAGCGACTCTTATTATTAAAACATCTTACTTAGCGTCTTCATAGTAACCTAATTCAAGATCTTTAGATGTTTGACGACGTATTTTTCTCATTAATTCAACATCTTCAATTAATGATTGACCGTATGATGGAATCATTTCTTTAATTTTAGCATTCCATTGGCCGATTTGTTCTGGGAAGTTTTTCTCAAGAACTTCTAAAGCTACTGATACTGAAGTTGATGCCCCTGGTGATTCACCAAGTAAAGCAATTACAGAATGGTCTTCAGAGTTAACCACTTCTGTACCGAATTGGATAAATCCTTTACCTTCTTTTTCAGTATCTTTAATTACTTGTACACGTTTACCTGCTGTGTATAATTCCCAATCTTCATCACGAGCTTCAGGATAGAATGTACGTAAGTGGTTCATACAACCCTCTTTAGTCATGATAATTTGATCAAATGAATATTTAATCAATGGTAAGTTTTTAACTGCAGCAGCTAACATCGTTGTAATATTATAAGGTTTAATAGATTTGAATAAATCTAAGTTTGAGCCATTTTTAAGGAATTTAGGTCCAACGTTCGCAAATGGTCCAAATAATAAAGTACGTTTACCTTCGATGTAACGTGCATCAAGGTGAGGTACTGTCATTGGTGGTGTACCTGGTGGTTCTTTACCATATACTTTCGCATCATGTGCTTCAATCACTTGTGGATTAGTACATGCTAAGAATTGACCAGTAATAGGGAATCCACCTAAATGTTTACTTTCAGGGATGCCTGTTTTTTGTAGTAATGGAATTGCAGCACCGCCTGCACCAATGAATACATAGTCAGTAACTTCTTCAAATACGTTACCAGTTTTAAGGTCTTTGATTTTAACTTGCCATTTACCATTTGATAAACGTTCAAAGTCAAGTACTTGGTGACTATATTTAACTTCAACATGCTCGTCTAATTCTAAGTGACGTGCCATTTTACGTGTTAATTCACCAAAGTTAACGTCTGTACCTTCGTCGATTTTACTAGCGGCCATTTTGCCGTCATCAACGCGACCTTGCATCATTAATGGAATCCATTTTCTCATTACTTCAATGTCTTCAGTATATTCGATGTTATCGAACATTGGTGATTGTTTCATTGCTTCGTAACGTTTCTTCAAGAATTCTTTATTGTTAACGCCTCTAACAAAACTAATGTGTGGAAGAGGATTAATAAATTCTCTTGGATTCTCGATATGTCCTGCTTTCACTAAGTGACCCCAGAACTGTTTTGAAATTTCAAATTCTTCGTTGATTTCTTTTGCTTTATCAATGTCAATTGAACCATCAGGTTGTTGAACAGTATAGTTCAATTCACAAAGTGCAGCATGACCAGTACCAGCGTTGTGGCGTTCATTAGAACTTTCTAGACCTGGTCGATCCATACGTTCATAAAGCTTGATATTCCAATTAGGCTCAAGCTCATTTAACATTGAACCAAATGTTGTACTTAAGACACCCGCACCAATTAAAATGACGTCTTTTGATTCTGCCATGGTTGTACACCTCTCCAAATTTATTAGTTAACAACTAAAAAGTTATTACTTACTACTCTTTCTCCCTAATATAAAGTAATATCTTTTTATATTAAGATTGTTAAGCCTTTCATTTCTATGTTAAAACAAATATGGTAAATTGTAAATTGGAGAAACTTAATTAAAATTATTTTTTTATATAAAATTGAAAGCATTATCGCTACATAGTTTTAAAATGAAAACACTTAGTCACAAATATGCAACTAAGTGTTTAAATTTATATACTTTCTACCATATAAACTGCAATCAAAGACTTCTTTCTTCTTGCAATTACAATTTAGGTTGTAAAAACTTCTCAATATAGAATGCTGACTCTTCAATTGATTTATATTCGGTATTGATGACTGTCGCATTTAATTTCTTAAAGACTTCCTCAGCATATACAAGTTCTTTCTTAATACGATCCAAGTTATTGTATCGTGATTCACTAGATAAACCTAATGTTTCCGCACGATTCTTTCGTATGTTTGCAATATATTGTGGACTCGCAGTTAATCCAAATACTTTTAATCCTTTTTGTTTATAAACATTATCAGGAATTTCAATTTCAGGTACCAATGGAATATTAGCTATTTTATAACCTTTGTTAGCTAAATACATACTTAATGGTGTTTTGGATGTTCGTGACACACCAACAATTAATGCATCCGCTTCACCTATATCAGTAAAATGTTTACCATCATCGTATTTAACAGAATATTCAATCGCTTCAATACGCTTGAAATATTCATCATTTAATTTACGTAACGCACCACTCTCCATAAGCGGTTGACTGTGTGTTACCTTCTCAATAATGCTAATTAAATCAGACATGTAGTCAACATAAGGAATATCATGTTCATGCGCAAATTGATGTCCCAATGCGTTAAAGGATTCACTTACTAACGTCGTCGCTACAATCGCATGTTGTTCACGTGCTAAATTTAAAATATTTAAGAATTCCTCTTCATCTTTAATATATGGAAATTTCTTAATTTCAACATTATGCAAATCAGGGAATTGTGTTAATGTTGCATGAATCATTCGTTGTGCTGTTTCGCCAATGGAATCTGATACGATAAATAACTTTAGAATTTGTTCATTTGATTGAGTTTCGTTCACTTTACTGCTCGCTTTCCTCCGCTTGACTCTGAGCTGTTGCTAAAATTGCACCTGGAACTCGGAATGGTGAGCACGAAACATAGTCTATCGCTAATTGATTGAAGCGACGAATTGACTTAGCATCTCCACCTAATTCACCACATACACCGATTTTGATTTTCGGATTCACTTTTTTAGCTTGTTCAACTGCAATTTCGATTAATTTTCCGACACCATCTCTATCTAACGTTTGGAATGGGTCAAGCTTCAATATATTACTTTCAGTATACACATTTATAAATTTACCTGCATCATCTCTTGAGAAACCAAATGTCAATTGTGTTAAATCATTTGTACCAAAGCTAAAGAAATCACAATGTTTTGCTAATTCATCTGCTACTAAACATGCGCGCGGCGTTTCAATCATTGTGCCGATTAAATACGGTACGCTGTCACCTTGTTCATTCTCTAATTGTTCGATGGTTTTAACCAGTTTCTCCTTAAGCGTTGTGAATTCTTCCACAGTTGATACTAGCGGAATCATAATTTCAGGTTTACATGTTATACCCTCTTTTTTAAGTTTTAATACGCTTCCCATAATCGCTTCAACTTGCATTTCATATAACTCAGGGTATGTAATTGCAAGTCTACAACCACGATGTCCTAGCATTGGATTCACTTCATGAAGATCTACAATGCGTTTATTCAATACTTCTTTAGGAATGTTGAGTTGTCGTGCTACATTTTCAACATCTTCATCAGAATTAGGTAAAAACTCATGTAAAGGTGGATCAAGCAAACGGACAATTGTAGGACGCTCTCCAGATAATCGGAATATTGCTTCAAAGTCTTCTACTTGATACTTACGAATATTATTCAAAGCTTCTACTCGTTGTTCATATGAAGATGAAAGAATAAATCGTCGCATTTCAACTAAACGTTCCGCTCCGAAGAACATATGCTCCGTACGAACTAAACCAATACCTTTAGAACCAAAGTCATAACCCGCTTTAATATCTTGAGGCGTCTCTGCGTTCATTCGAACTTTCAAGCGTGCAATATCCTCTGACCATTCCATAAATTGAGTGAACTCTTCACTGTGTTCAGCACTCACTGTTTCAATCTCACCTATGTAGATGTCACCTTTAGAACCATCAACTGAAATTGTATCGCCTTCATGAAGTTCCCCACCATCATAGTAAACTGTCTTCGCTACAGTATTGATCTCTAAATCCGAACAACCTGTCACACAACATTTACCCATACCACGAGCTACAACTGCTGCGTGAGATGTCATACCTCCGTGTGTTGTTACGATTGCTTCACTCGCAATCATACCTTCAATATCTTCAGGAGACGTTTCCGGACGCATTAAGATAACTTTCTTACCTGCATCAGCTAGTGCCTTAGCATCTTCAGCTGAAAATACAATTTGTCCTGTAGCTGCCCCTGGACTTGCAGGTAAACCTATTTTTGAAATTTCAGTCGCTTGTTTTAGTGCTTTTTCATCAAAATTAGGATGTAATAATTGGTCGATTGATTTCACATCTACATTTGACATCGCTTCTTCTTTTTTAATGACACCTTCATCTACTAAATCTACTGCTATCTTAATTGCTGCACGTGCCGTACGTTTACCATTACGTGTTTGTAATAAGTATAACTTTCCATTTTCAATTGTAAATTCAATATCTTGCATATCTTTATAATGCTGTTCAAGTTGTTTCGTTACTTCAACAAATTCTTGATGTACGTCAGGCATTTGATCGTGTAAAGTTGAAATGTCTTTTGGTGTACGAATACCTGCTACAACATCTTCACCCTGTGCATTTAATAAATATTCACCAAATAATTTATTTTCTCCGCTCACAGGATTACGAGTGAATGCAACACCTGTTCCACTATTATTACCACTATTACCAAATACCATTTCTTGGATATTAACAGCAGTACCTATGTCATTTGGAATATCATTTAAATCACGATAAATTCGTGCACGGTCATTATCCCAAGACTTAAAGACCGCTTCGATTGCCTCTTCTAATTGTTTCAAAGGTTCTTGAGGGAATGGTTTATAAACTTCTTCCATATAAATGTCTTTGAAACGTTCACAAATTTCTTGTAAACCTTCAGCTGTAATTGCAGCGTCATTTTCAAAGTTGTGACGTTGTTTATAATCTTCAAAATATGTATCAAATGCTTGCATCGGTACGTTGTATACCACTTCACCGAACATTTGTAGTAAGCGACGGTAACAGTCATATGCAAAGCGAGCATCACCTGTTTTGTCTGCAAGTTTCTTTACGTTATCGTCATTTAATCCCAAGTTAAGAATTGTATCCATCATACCAGGCATCGATATTTTCGCACCACTTCGTACAGATACAAGTAATAAGTTAGCATCTGATGAGAATGCTTTCCCAGTTCTCTCTGAGAAGTCAGCAAGATGATCAATTAATTGTGTTTTTACATCAGTTGATAGTGATTTACCTTGTCTTAAGTATTCAATACAAGCTGCAGTTGTTATTGTAAAACCATCAGGCACAGGTAAACCTAAACGTTTCATTTCAGATAGGTTAGCACCTTTACCTCCAAGTAAATCTTTCATCGATTTTTGTCCTTCATCAAAAGCATAAATATATTTCGTCATTATAATGTCACCTCAATTAATTATATGTCATACTAATTAATATTTAGTATGTCATATAATTAAAATAAATACAATTAAAAACATCACATTTAGTTTCAAGATTTATAAAAAAGACACAATTAAAGCATAAAAAGGACTTACAATAATAATTAAAAGTCGGTTTTACACGCTTTAATTGTGTCATACTATTTATATATATTATTCAGTTTAAGTGATATGATTCTGAAAATAATCATTCACAAAAGTCTTAAATGACGACGCTACTTCTGTAAAGTAATGAGATTTTTTATAAGCTAAACCAATCTCCCGATAACAATGTTCATTGTTAATAGGTATTGCTACAATTTGCTTATCCAAATTTCTTAAGGCTTGTTTGGGTGTGAATGAAATGCCTATATTCATAGCTACTAGTTTTAAGATAGCGCTCGAATCCTCAACCTCTACTTGATAATTAGGAACAATCCCTTCTTGTTTTAAAATGTGATCTATCGTATCTCGAAAACCATAACCTTCAATTTGACCTATCAATCGTTCATCTTTAATTTGTGTTAATTCAATAGAAATACATTGAGAGAGCGGATGTTCTTTACTAACAGTTAAATAAATATCATCTTGTATGATAGGTTCCCAACTAATATCGCGATGTTCAATTTTAGAAGATGATATAGCAAAATCTACTTCGTTATTTAAAATCAAATGAGTTGCCCGTTCAGATATTGCTTGATATTGCTTAATTTTAATATTGGGATGTCGTGACACATAATTTTGAATGAGTAATGGCATGACATGTGGAAATGTTACTGCAAAAGTAACTTGACCACTTTCGATACCTGTCAATTCCTTGATTATACGTTCACCTTCATTTAATTCCCTAAATGCACTATCTATATAATTCAGCATTAATTCACCATATCGGTTTAAGTAGATATGTCTGCCTTTCCGGTCAAATAATGCCACACCCAATTCATCTTCAATTGATGCAATCGCCTTACTTAGTGCTGGTTGAGAAATATTCAGTCGCTTTGCCGCCTCTGTAATATTATTCATATTAGCTACCACTTTAAAATATTTGAGCTTTGTAATCTCCAAACGCTACACCTCTAATCATAACTTTAAGTTATAAAAATATAATTATTATGCATTATACATTATATATTGACGATGATACCATTAAATTGTGATGAGACTATTTTTGAAAAGGGGATTATTATGAGACTAGAAAACAAAGTAGCTTTAATTACTGGTTCAGTTGGTGGAATGGGCTTCGAAACTGCTAAGCGTTTTGTTGAAGAGGGTGCAACAGTTATCATTTCAGACCTTAAAGAAGATGTAGTCAATCAAGCGGTTGACACACTTTCTAAAGAAACTAATCAAAAGGTATACGGTTATGTCTTAGATGTTTCTAAAGAAGCTAGCGTTGAAGATACATTTTCGAATATTAAGCATGATATTGGTAAATTAGACATACTCATTAATTGTGCGGGTATAACTGGTGCTGACAAAGCGACAGACCAACTCACTGAAGAAGAATGGGATCAGGTATTTGCAGTCGATGTAAAAGGCGTATTCTTCTGTACTAAACATGCTGTACCACTCTTACGTGAAAATGGTGGCGGTTCAATCGTCAACTTCTCATCTATCTTAGGTTTAGTGGGTACAGATGAACTCACACCATACGCAGCTGCTAAAGGTGCTGTTACAAATATGACACGACAAGATGCCATCAGCTTTGGTAAAGATCACATTCGTGTTAACTCTGTTCATCCAGGTACAATATTAACACCTTTAGTGAAAAAACTCGGTGCAGAAACAGAAGGTGGTTTAGAAGCCTATACTGCTAAAATGTCTGAACGCCATCCAATTGGCTATTTAGGTGAACCTGTAGATGTTGCCAATGCAGTATTATTCTTAGCAAGTGATGAAGCTCGATTTATTACAGGTGCAGCATTAACTGTAGACGGTGGATACACTGCCAGATAATATGCTTCATCAATTGGTATCGATTACTCAATCAAATACAAACTGATACACAAAAATAACACCTCGTTAGATGACCAAAGCATTTAACGAGGTGTCTTTTATACATTGAAATCGATATTATTTAAATCCATTTTCTTTATTATATTTCTCACGTTCAGCATCGCGTAATTCAACACGACGGATTTTACCTGAATTTGTTTTAGGTAATGAGTCTACAAATTCAATTGCACGTGGGTATTTATATGGTGCTACTTCATTCTTCGCGAAAGTTTGTAATTCTTTAACAAGGTCATCATTACCTTGATAATTATCTTGTAAAATAACGAATGCTTTAACAATGTTGCCTCGAATTTCATGAGGACTTGCTACAACAGCACATTCTTTAACGGCCGGGTGATTAGTTAAGGCATCTTCAACTTCAAACGGTCCAATCGTATAACCTGAACTGATAATAATATCATCTCGTCGGCCTTCAAACCAGAAATAGCCATCTTCATCTATATGCGCTAAGTCTCCAGTAATATAATAGTCACCCGCTTGAGCTGCTTTCGTACGTTCTTCATCTTTATAATAACTTTTAAACAAACCAGGGAAATCAAGTGGTAAAGCAATATTTCCTTTAACATTTGTTTCAACCGGTTGTCCTTCATCATCAACGATCGTAACACGGCTACCTGGGATTTCTTTACCCATTGAACCTGGTCGTGATTTAGTGTCTTTTAAGAACCCGATTAATAAAGTACTCTCTGTTTGTCCATAACCATCACGCACCGTTAAATTAAAGTTATTGCGGAATTGTTCTACAACTTCACGGTTTAATGGCTCTCCTGCTGATACAGCACTGTGAAGGTGTTCTAAGTTATATTCTTGTAAATTGTCTAATTTCGCCATCATACGATATTCTGTTGGTGTACAACATAAGACATTGATTTCAAAGCCTTGTAATAATTCAAGATAACGAGAAGGGTTGAATTTACCATTATAAACAAATGCTGTTGCGCCTGAACCCATAATTGATAAGAAAGGACTCCATACCCATTTTTGCCAACCTGGTGCAGCTGTCGCCCACACTAAGTCGTCTTCTTTAATACATAACCAATGTTCTGGCGCCATTTTCATGTGTGCAAAGCCCCAACCATGAGAATGTGTAACAGCCTTAGGATTTCCTGTCGTTCCAGATGTATATGATAAGATGGCTAAATCGTCTCTTGAAGTTTTTTCAATATCTAACGCATCACTTTGAGACGCTTTTTCATCTTCAATATTAATCCAGTCCGTTTCGTGTCCGTCAATGATAAATTTCGTTAATGCGTCATACTCTTTAACGCCTTTGAACTCTTCAATAAAATCAGATTTAGCAATTACTGCTTTAATCTCACCATGTGTAATTCGATATTGTAAATCTTTAGTTCTTAGCATTTCTGAACTAGGAATAATTGCAATACCCAGTTTTAATGCAGCAAGATAAAGTTCATATGTCATAATTGCTCTCGGCATCATGATTAATACTTTATCACCTTTTTTAAGTCCGTGATTTAATAAGACATGTCCCACTTTATTGGCATTTTTAATTAATTCTGAATATGTCACTGTAATTGGTTCGTCTACCCCATTTTCATAAATTAGGGCTTTCTTCGATGTATTAGAAGCATGTTTCTCAATTTCTGAAACAATATTGTAAGTCTCTGGTGCTAATAAACTTGAATTATCCATTACTATACTCCCTTTCAGTTCGACCTTATTTATTATCTTATCAAACGCTTTAGTCTGATGAAATCAAAATCATTTATGTAAACGTTTTTACAATTTGATTTGAAATTGAAAAAGATTAAGCACATATGTCGATAACAATGACATTGGCTTAATCTTTATATCTGTACTAGAAAATATGACTTAAATCTAATTTTGACTCTAAACCAGATAGCTCAATACGCACATTATAAGATAAATCACGATTAACAATGTTGCGATCAACACCACGTTCAGTGCCTCTATGTTTATGGGTTTGACTATATTCATTAGAATTCTGCCAATCATAAAATGCCTGACGTTCTTCCCATAAAGTTAAAATAATATAGTGTCGTCCTGCTACTTGTGGACGTAAAAATCTTAAAGCTTTAAATCCTGGAACATTTTGTAGGTATTTAGGACGTTCTAAGAATTTCTTCTCGAATGCGTCTTCCATACCTTCATTAACAAATAAATGATTTAACACACAAAAAGAATCATTTGATAAATCATCAATCACTTCTAACACATCATATTGATGTTCATCATTATTTTTCTTTATTGAAATCGTGTTATCGCCTTTTTCTTCTACTACATAAGTTTTGTAACTATCTTTTAAAATCATGATTCTTATCCTTCATTTCTAAACTAGCACTGAGCTACTATTAAATTTGTATATCTATATGCGTTCTGTCATTATAATTGGCTTTGTTCATAAAGCGAGATAGAACGCTTTACGATTTCTAAAAATTCGTGGTCCAATGTTGTAATTTTCGTAAAATAACTAAGTATGTTATCAGAAATTCGTTCATACTTTGGGAAATGCTGATCTTGGCTAATCCAATGTGCAAGTTCGCCTAAAGGGGTTTGGTCACCAATAAATCCTTGCATAAATTCGTAAAAACTCATTATCTCACCCCAGTGTTTAGATATACGCTAATATTATCATGATACATAGCTTTACACTAGTACTGGAAAGCCAACAATTTCTGAAGTTTTGTTGGCTAAGTTGAGATAACAATTTTTTATTTTGAATTTAAGTAATCTAACACAACTGCACCCACGGCTTCTGCTGCGACTAACATACTTTTCTCATCAATTTTAAATTTAGGATGATGATGAGGATACGCTTTTCCATCTTGAGGCGCAGCACCTGAATAAATAAATGTGCTTGGTAATGTTTTAGCATAAAATGCGAAATCTTCTGATGGCGGTTGTGCTTCACATTCTTCTACCCCTTTTACGTCATCTAAATCAGCTTTTTTTATAGTTTCTGCAACATAATTTGTAAAATCAGGGTCATTATATAGTGCTGGATAGTCTTTACTAAACTCAAAGTCACATTTAACACCAAATGTTGCTTCAAGCCCTTTGACCATTTGTTGTAATTCGTCAGCAATTTTATCACGTGTAGCATCTGTTAATGCACGCACATCACCTTCAAGCTCGATTTTATCTTTAATGACATTAAATTGACCTTTACCATCAAATGAGCCAATTGTTACAACACCAGTTTCAAACGGGTTAAGGCGACGTGAAACGATTGTTTGTGCAGTAGTAACAAAGTTAGCACCAGCGACAATCGCATCGTTTGCTGTATGAGGTGATGAACCATGACCACCTTCACCTTGTATCGTTAACTTGAAGTATGAGCGACCTGTTTGAACATTTTCAGGACGGTAGAACACTTTACCCGGCTCCATATTCGTCATTACATGTGTACCTAGCACATGATCGACACCATCTAGCACACCATCTTCAATCATACCTTTGGCACCACCTGGAGGCATTTCTTCTGCTGGTTGATGAATAACGATCACTTTACCGTTAAATTGATCTTTCATTTCAATTAACGTTTCAGCTAATATTAACATATACGCGGTATGCGCATCATGACCACATGCATGCATCACACCATCATTTTTAGACGCAAATGACAATCCAGTATCTTCTTGGATTGGTAAAGCATCAAAGTCTGCTCTAATCGCAATTGTTTTTCCAGGATTGCCGCTATCGATAGTCACTTTCACACCATTTTCACCGACATTCGTTTTAACTTCACAGTCTTTGTCTTTATAGAAATCAGCAATATATTTAGGTGTTTCTGATTCTTGGAATGATAATTCTGGATGTTCATGTAAGTGTCTACGAATTTCAATCATTTTTTCTTCTTTCTCTTGTAGACGTTTTACTAGATCTTTCATCATTATATCCACTCCTTTTTCCTCATTATATGCTTTTCTCGTTTAACAATGTTGCGTCACGGTTTCATATGTTCCAAACATGATTCAATGTTACATTCATTTATAGTCTTCTTTTCCCGAAAAAAGAAGCATATGCGAACATTGATAAATGATTGCATATACTTCTGTTAAATGGTTATCGTTAATTATTTAGATTGTTGTTTAGGAACACCGATAAGTATAACGGTAAATGAAATGATTGCCATTAAAATGTTCAACCATAATCCTAACATTGCGCCAAAGTTAATATTAACCATCGCTGCCCCGATACCATATAGCGTACCTGAAAGGGCAATACCAAAGGCACCACCAAGTGAAGATGCCATTTTATAAATACCAGATGCCACACCTACTTTATCTTCAGGAGAATTTGAAATGGCTGTATCTGTAGATGGTGTCGCATAGAAACCTAATCCTAGTCCGTATAATAAGTAACCAATGACACATACGACAACATACATTTGTGAAGATAGGAATGTAAATGATATTAATAAAATACCAACCATATTCAATGCAGTACCCAGTAACATTGGTTTTCTTGCGCCAACTTTTTGGAGAACCTTTTCACCGACACGAATCATCAATAATACTGTAATTAAATACGTAATTGAAAGTAGTCCGGTTTGAAATGTTGAGAAACCTAACCCTTGTTGAACAAATGTATTAGCAACGATTAGCGTACCGGCAACTCCATTCAACATGAAATTAGAAACTGTTGCACTCGTATACGCTTTATTATTAAATAATTTAAAGTCTATTAATGGGTAGTGCATTTTCATTTCGACACGAACAAAGATGATTGTTGAAATAATAAACACTGCAATTAAAGCTAAAATCGTTGGTGAGAATAAACCTAATTTAGCACTTTGAGTGATCACAACATTAATACTTAGCATCATGATGACAAACAACGTAAGTCCTACAAAGTCAAATTTAGTATTTGTTGTTTGGTTCGCTTTAGTTTCAGGAGTACCTTTAATTAATAGAATAGCTAAAATCGCAACAATAATAGAGATAATATAAATCCAGCGCCAACCAATTGCTGTATCAATCATACCTCCAAATAGAGAAGCAAATCCTGAGCCACCCCAAGACCCAATTGACCAGAAGCTCAACGCACGTTGTCGATCTGAACCTTGATAATACGTTTTAATAATCGCTAATGTAGATGGCATAATTGCTGCTGCTGATAACCCTTGAATAATACGACCAAGAATTAACATTGGCGTAAATGGTGTTACAATGATCAATAATGAGCCAATAATACTCAATATTAAACCAATGTACGTCATTTTTACGCGGCCTAATTTATCGGCGAAGCTACCTGCACCAACGACAAACATACCACTAAATAACGCCGTAATACTTATCGCAATACTCGTTGTACCAATACTACTTGAAAATGAATGTTGAATTGTTGGCACTAAATTGAGTAATGATTGCGCAAACAACCAAAATGTAATTACGCCGAGTACAATACCTAATAAAAGCTTATTATTTCCAGTGAATTGTTGTTGTTTCATTTCCATAATGCTCTCCCCTTAACTTAAGTAGTCTAAAACGACTGTCCCTACTGCTTCTGCAGCTACTAACATTGATGATTCATCAATTGTGAATTTTGGATGGTGATGTGGATAAATCTTGCCATCTTTAGGTGCAGCGCCTGAATAAATAAATGTACTTGGCAATGTCGCTGCATAGAAAGCGAAATCCTCTGAAGGTGGTTGAGGTTCACAAACTTCAATACCTTGTATATCATATGCATCCGCTTCTTTAATTGTTTGTGCAACATATTGTGTAAATTCAGGGTCATTATATAATGCTGGATAATCCTTTTTAAATTCGAACTCACATGTAACGCCAAACGTTGATTCAAGACCTTCTACTAAGCGTTTCAATTCTTTTTCAATTGTGTCACGTGTGTCATCAGTTAGCGCTCTTACATCACCTTCAAGTTCTACCGCATCTTTAATAACATTAAATTGACCTTTACCATCAAATGAACCTATTGTAATAACGCCCGTTTCAAATGGACTTAAACGTCTTGATACAATCGTTTGTACTTCCGTAACAAATTGAGCACCTGCAACGATCGCATCGTTTGCCATATGTGGTGAAGATCCATGACCACCTGAACCCTGTACTTTTAATTTAAAGTAAGCACGTCCAGTTTGTACAAAGCCTTCTCTATAGAATACTTTTCCTGCTTCCATTGTGCTCATTACATGTGCACCTAACACATGGTCTACACCATCAAGCACGCCATCTTTAATCATGCCTTGCGCACCACCTGGAGGCATTTCTTCTGCTGGTTGATGAATAATAATAACTTTACCTTTAAATTGATCTTTCATTTCTATTAATGTTTCACCTAAAATTAACATATAAGCTGTGTGTGCATCATGGCCGCAAGCATGCATAACACCTTCATTTTTTGAAGCAAAAGGTAAGCCCGTAGCCTCTTGAATTGGTAAAGCGTCAAAGTCTGCTCTAATCGCAATTGTTTTACCAGGTTTACCACTATCTATCGTCACTTTGACGCCATTAGGTCCTACATTAGTCTCTACTTCGCAATCTTTATCTTTGTAAAAATCAGCGATATATTTTGGCGTTTCCTGTTCTTTGAATGATAACTCAGGATGTTGATGTAAATATCTTCTTATTTCAATCATACGTTCTTCTTTTTCTTGTAAAGTGTTAATTAATTGTTTATTCATAATTCATCTCTCCTCACTTATTATTGTATCGTTTATCTCTAAATTTAATATTCAATCGTTGTCCTATTTAGCACTAAATTTATTTATTTTTGAATTAAAAAAGGATAATGACAAAAATTAATGATTAATTTTTGTCATTATCCAACTTATACATACTTATTCACTTCTATAATATGAATGGAATTCGTCATTACTTTTAAATGATAGGTAAGTGTTTCTTCTACCTCCACTTCTGCGATATCCAATTTAGGATATGAAATACGATTAACATAATCAATCGTTTCCTGATCCATACCATATGTTGTATTGTGTTGTTGCCATACCCGATATAAAGCACCGTTCTCTTTATCTAACGTGTAGTGTTTAATTTTATATAGCCCACTTTGAAGTTGATTAATTTCTATTTTAAAATTTCTCTTTTCCATTACATTCGGCTGCTCTGAAATCGTGTAATAAGGATTGTAATGATCCGCATCCCATACAACAATTTGAAGATGTGTATCGTCGCCAACAACCATACATTCTTCATTTCTGAATCTCACATTATTTTGCAACATTCTAAAGAAATTACTTGTAAAGAATGCAGGGCGTTTACCATCAAATTGATGATATAAGTCAATTCCCATTAATTGATGTTCATTCACGACACCATATTTTTGGTGTAATTCATAATTCAGCCAATAACCCACCGTACACACTTTTTCATTAATATCTAGTAATTGTTTAAATATAATACCCGCTCTAAAATATTCGCCATTAGTAAGATTTGAATTACCAGTTAAGGTATTCCAGTTGAGTAACATTAATGGCATAGCTTTCTGCTTTGTCGGGAGCCATTCGACTAAGGCTTCTACTGTCTCGTTGATATGATTTTTAGCATACTGATACTGTATATCTTCAGAAACTTCTAAATTGACTACGTCATTCTGATTAGCTTCAAACGCTAACATATTAACTTTTTCAGAATGATCTTTAAAAAGTAACTTCAAGTTATTTTTTTGATTACTAAAATCTTGATAATTTACAATAAATTTCACGTTAGATATATAACGATTAAAAACTTCAAATAATTGAATGTACTGTTTCAGATCTATGGCGTCTATAATTACTGAAAGTTGCATTCTACTGCTATGTGTTGTCATATTTATAAAATGTTTAAGAATCTGTACCCATGTATCACAATACGCTTGAAATGCTGTTGCACTATGTGGCGGTCTCAAACGAATACTCAAATGTATTTGATGGTTCATTAAAAATAACAAACACTCATCTAAAGTCATATATTGGTGGCTATGCGGAATAATTTCATCAGATGCAACGACATGTTCTCTCCAAGAAGTATCAATTACTAAATCTTGTACCAATACAGTATCTAAACCAACTCTATCTTTCACTTCCAATAATTGCTCTCTATAACGATGCACGCGCATATTGACGATACTTCCAATTTGAACGATATGATTGTATTTATTTAAATATCCAAGACTGTCTTCTAATTGAATATCGATTTCTTTTTGGGGTTCTGCCGAATGAATGACGACATCCATTTGATTATTCACAAAAGACGACAAATATTGAACATATCTCTTAATACTTTGCTTATTTAAAGGTTTCATTTTCAACTGATTCAAGTCTTTAACTTGAAATTCCTTACGATAATCACCCGGTGTCATGTGATACCATAATTTAAAATGTTTAGCTAATGACGTTGAATTAGAAAAACCATTCTTCATTGCTATGTCAGTAATTGAAATATCACTATGTTTCAAATCATGTTCAGCATTTCTCGTTCTCACTTTATTAAGATAACTATTAAACGACGTTCCTAATTTTTTCGTGAATAATCTAGAAGTGTACGAACTAGACAAATTAATATAGTTTGACAAATCATCCAAACCAATACGTTCCATATAATGTTGATTAATGAATTCTGAAGCGAGACTAGCAAATACATCATCTTTATTATGTTCATGAATCAACTCTTGTCTATATTGATAGGGAATAAATTTCACTAACATTTCAATTAATTGAATCATCATTTGATCCATGTGTAATTGATGAAACTTCCCTTTTCTTAAATAAGTAATCCCTATTTTAGCTAACAATGTTTTGATGTCATCATGTATTTTTTGAGATACTTCTTCAAAATGAAAATAAATATTCTTATCTTCTATGTAATGAGAAAAATAATTATTAGACAGTCGGAGCGACATATAACTTACATCTGAATCTTCTAAAATCAAAAAGTTTTGATAGCTATTGATTAATATTAAATCTCCAACATGATAGTGCTTATTTTGATTTTCACTTTGACATGTGACGTTACCTTTTAAAATTAAATTTAGCGATAAATAATCAGAGGCTATATCTTCCTTTTTAGTGTCGAACGTGATTTCATAATTAGTATTCAAGAGGTATTAACCCGCCCTTCTTAATCACTTCTTTCAATCTATAATATCAAATTTTGATGACTAAGAAGATTTTATTAACGTGATATTGTTCTGAATGTTTAAAATCAAAAGTTAAATAGAAAAAGGGGGAGTGAGTCAGAATTCATTTTGAATTCATTGTCCCACTCCCCCTGCAGGGATAACTAGAACTAAGAAAAACTTGATTTAAACGCCTTCTCAATTCAGTTAGCTACTGCAAATTTGTAAAGTAGCATTGGTTTATTAATTATACTAGTTCTAGAGTATTAATATAGTGTTTTATAATTAGTGTTGGTAATATGGATCAAATTCCATTGCGCCTGCGTTTTCATCGCTTACGCCATGTTTATAATAATCCACATATTGTGGTTCCAATGGTTTCTTACCACGGATGATATCTGCTGCTTTTTCAGCAAGCATTAATACTGGTGCATGAATATTACCGTTTGTTGTACGAGGCATAGCCGAAGCGTCAACAACACGTAAGTTTTCCATACCGTGAACTTTCATTGTTAATGGATCTACAACAGACATTGGATCTGAAGCAGGTCCCATTTTAGCACTACATGATGGATGCAATGCTGTTTCACCATCTCTACGTACCCAATCCAAGATTTCTTCGTCTGTTTGTACTGATGGTCCTGGTGAAATTTCACCGCCATTAAATGGATCCATTGCTTTTTGCGCTAATATATTTCTAGCTACTCGAATAGCTTCTACCCACTCTTGTTCGTCTTCTTTAGTTGAAAGGTAATTAAAGACAATACTTGGTTTTTCAAACGGGTCTTTTGATTTAATTTTCAAGCTACCACGTGAATTAGAATACATAGGACCTACGTGAACTTGGTAACCATGTGCTACTGGTGCTTTTTGTCCATCATATCTTACAGCAATTGGTAAGAAGTGGAACATTAAGTTAGGATATGCAACTTGATTATTTGATCTTACGAAGGCACCGCCTTCAAAGTGGTTTGATGCTGCTGCACCTTTACGCGCGAATATCCATTGTAAACCAATCCATGGCATACGTTTAACATCTAAGCTAGGTTGCAGTGACACAGGCTCTTTACATTCATGTTGAATATATACTTCTAAGTGGTCCTCGAAGTTTTCACCAACACCTGGTAAATGCATACGTGGTTCTATACCTTTAGATTTCAAGAATTCTGCGTCACCAATACCTGATAATTGTAATAATTGAGGCGTGTTGAACGCTCCACCAGATAATATAACTTCACCAGCGTCAACAGTATGATATCTACCATTACGTTTAAATGTTACCCCTGTTGCTTTGTTACCATCAAAATGAATTTTAGTGACAAATGCACGAGTCTTAACAGTTAGGTTTTTACGTTTCATTGCTGGGTGTAAGTAAGCTCTTGATGCTGAAACACGACGACCATTATGCACTTGGCTATCAAACGGTCCAAACCCTTCTTGTCTATATCCGTTCACATCTTTTGTTTTATGATAACCCGCTTCTACACCGGCATCAAAGAATGATTTGAATAAAGGATTTGTTGCAGGTCCACGTTTTAATTTAATTGGACCGTGATGTCCTCTGAATTGATCAAATGGTGTAGCACCGTATGTTTTCTCTAGACGTTTAAAGTATGGCAAACAATGTGCGAAGTCCCATGATTCCATACCTTCTGGTTCAGCCCATCCTTCATAGTCCATTGGATTCCCTCTTTGGTAAATCATACCGTTAATTGAACTAGAGCCACCAAGCACTTTACCACGTGCATGGTCTACTTTACGTCCCATATGCGGTTCTTCTTCCGTTTGATAAATCCAATCGTAAAAACGATTACCTGATGGGAACATTAATGCTGCTGGCATTTGAATGAATAAATCCCAAGGATAGTCACTACGTCCTGCCTCTAACACTAATACCTCTTTATCTTTATCTTCTGTTAAACGATTACCTAATACTGATCCTGCACTACCGCCGCCAATAATGACGTAATCATATGAATTCTTTTTACTCATTATAAATTCGTCCTCCCTTAAATTGATTATTATGTCTTTTTATTTCATGTTTTAAGTTCGATACGTACAACTTTATAACTCAAATAAATAGAGTCGCATAGTTAATTAATATAACGACTCTAAAGTTCTAGCATGGACTTGTTATTTACTAAAGAAGTTGACTGGTTCTGGGTTTGTGTTAGTTAAGATGTGTTTACTAGTTAAGTACTCTTCCAAGCCTTCTTTTCCTAGTTCACGTCCAATACCTGATTGTTTATAGCCACCCCAAGGTGCCTGTGCAAAGTATGGATGGAAATCATTAATCCAAACTGTACCAAGTTTTAATTTATTAGCTACACGTTGTGCTTTACCGATATCTTTAGTGAATACTGCACCGGCTAAACCATAAATAGAATCATTAGCTAATTTAATTGCTTCTTCTTCACTATCAAATCCTTCAATTGTCACAACTGGTCCAAAGACTTCTTCTTGAACGATACGCATTGAAGTATCACAATCTGTAATCACTGTTGGTTCAAAGAACAAACCAGCTTGTAAATCTTCTCGTTCTGGACGTTTACCACCAATCGCGATTGTAGCGCCTTCTTCTTTTGCGATTTCCATGTAACCTTCAATCTTATTGCGATGTTCTGTAGAAATCACTGGTCCCATTTCTGTATCATCATCGAAACCATTACCAAGTTTAATTTTGTCTACACGATCGATTAATGCCTTTTCAAAGTCAGCTTTAATATCGTTGTGTACTAATATACGTGAACCTGCTGAACATACTTGACCTGCGTGGAAGTAACCACCATTTAACGCTTGATCTACTGCAACTTCAAAGTCAGCATCATCAAAAATGATATTAGGGTTCTTACCACCAAGTTCTAAAGCGATGTTAGTTACATGATTGGCCGCATTCTTCATGATATGTTTACCTGTTTCAATTCCGCCTGTGAACGAAACTAAGTCTACTTCTTCATGACCTGATAACGTATCTCCAATTTCTTCACCGCTACTTAATACTAAGTTGATAACGCCTTTAGGGAAGCCAACTTCCTCCATTAATTCGAATACACGAATGGTAGTTAATGGCGTAATTTCACTTGGTTTCATAACGAGTGAACATCCTGTAGCTAAAGCTGGTGCGATTTTCCATGAAGCTTGAAGTAATGGATAGTTCCAAGGTGTGATTTGAGTAACTACACCTACAGGTTCTTTAACTATTTTACTCTCAGTGTTAGGAATTGGTGAATTTATCATTTCACCACCATCTTTATCTGCTAAACCTGCAAAGTAAGTAAATACATTAGCTATATCATCCATATCCGCATATGATTCTTCTAACGTTTTACCAGTATCTAAAGTTTCTAATTTGGCTAATTCATCACGGTTTTCTGTTATTTTATCCGCAATTGCTCTTACTTTTTTACCTCTGACTTCACTTGTTTCTAGTGACCACTCGGCATCTTCAAATGCGCGACGTGCTGCAAGTATTGCTCTTTCTGCATCTTCAGCAGTACCTTCTGCAACCGTAAAGATAACTTCTTGGTTATAAGGATTAATAATATCTCTTGTATTTTTATTTGAACTTTCTACCCATTCACCATCGATATATTGACGATTAGACAATTTCTCTACAAGTTCCATCAAACGACCTCCGTTAAGTTTGTTAAATTTTTATTTAACGAATTTTACAAAACTAGGTTATCACACTTTTCACAGCCTTGCAAACGAGACAGAACTAGACAATTTTTTACATAAACTTGAAAATTTAGTATCAAAAGTGCTAATAATGAATATGCGATTTTGAAACTTTTCATCAAACACTTTATAATGATTTAGAATCGAAAAATGAACATCAACGTTTATTTCTCTTTTGAAAAATTACTAAGTAACAATGGAGGTGCACTATGGCACGTTCAACAAATTATGATCAAAAAATTGAAGAAGCAAAAGACCTTGTAATTAACTCAATCGGTGAAACGATGGATTTGTACGGTACGAATCGTAGCGTTGGTAATTTATATGGCACAATGGTCTTCGAAGGAAGCATGACGCTTGATGAGATGCGTGAGCATTTACAAATGAGTAAACCTAGCATGAGTGCTGGCGTCAAGAAATTACAAGAATTCGACATCGTAAAACAACAATTTACGCGTGGTAGCAGAAAACAACATTTTATTGCTGAAAAAAACTTCTTCCATTTTTTCCGAAATTTCTTTACACAAAAGTGGGAACGTGAAGTTGATACTAATTTAGAAGCGGTCGAAAAGGCACAATTACTGTTAGACGAAACATTAAAAAATGCTGACTTAGACGAGCATGCTAAAGCAGAAGTCGATAAAATCCAAGCTCAATTAGATCACACAAAGCAATATTGTAAATGGTTAGAAAACCTAAGTAATGCCATTGAAAGTGGACAGATATTCGAACATTACCCAATTCCAGAAAAAGAAGATATTTAAAAAAGCTAGCAGATTTTCTAAAGTGTAAAACTTTGAAGAATCTGCTAGCTCTTTTTTTATTTATAAGTTATCATCATCATCTGATTTTTCTTTAACTTGCACAATACGTAATGAACGTCTCTCAATTTCTTTATGTTTATCCGCTCTTGTCTCCAGTTTAATCCGATCTCTATTAAGCGTAATAATAAACGATATCATCATAAAAATGAATATGACAATTAATGGTACACTCGCCAGTATGGATGCTGTTTTCAATACTTCTAGCGCACGTTCGCCACCAACTAACATAAGAGAGAACGGTAATAGACATAACGCAAACGCCCAGAATAGACGATTAGCCTTTAATGGTTCTCCAATAACTTTTTTCTGAGATGCGGCAGCTAAAATATATGAACCTGAATCAAATGTAGTCGCCAAGAATAAGAAAGCAGAAATCAAGAACAATACAACAATTAATGATGAGAATGGTAATTGATGCATTACTTGAATAATCGTTGCTTCAGTACCATGTGTGTTTAAAAAGTTAATCACATTAAATTCACCTGTAATTTGTAAATACACAGCATAGTTACCAAATATACCAAAGAACAATAGACAGCCTAATGTACCATAAATAATAGTACCTAGAATGACTTCTTTAAGACGACGTCCTTTTGAAATACGTGCGATGAACAGACCGATAAATGGTGCATATACTAACCACCATGACCAATAGAATATTGTCCAGTCTTGTGGGAAATTCGTTTCTTTTCGTCCTTTAATGCCACCAAAAGGTTCCATCCAAGTGGCCATATGGAAGAAATCTCTCAACATATTACCAAAGCTAGTAATCGTTGTTTCCATAATAAATACGGTAGGGCCAACAATAAATACAAAGCCTAACAATAAGAATGATAGCCATACGTTAACATCGCTTAATTTTTGAATTCCCTTTTTCAAGCCAGAATACGAACTGACTGCGAATACTACTGTGATTGTTAATAAGATGATTGAACGCACAACCATATTCTCTCCATCGATTCCTGTAAGTTTCTCTATACCAGCAGAAATCATTGGCACGCCAAGTGCGAGTGATGTTGCTGCGCCTCCTAGTAAACCAAAAATAAATAATATATCCACTAATTTACCTAAGAATTTATCCGTTTGCCCCTTTAAAACTGGACGACATGCTTGACTGATTTTATAAATTGGTTGTTTCTTAACAAATACTAAATAACCAATAGGTAATGCTGGCAACACATAGATTGCCCAAGCGATTGGTCCCCAATGGAACATCCCATATTGTGTTGCATATGTAAGTGCTTCATCTGACATCGCTTTCGCACCATTCGGTGGTACTTGATAATAGAAAGCCCACTCAATGACACCCCAATATAAAATATCCGATCCAATACCTGCACAGAAGAGCATAGACGCCCAACTAAAGTTATTGAATTCTGGTCTGTCAGTTGCCTTTCCAAGTGTTACATTGCCATAACGACCGAATGCAATATATAGTACAAAGAATAGAATAACTAATCCCATAAATAAATACACAGATCCAATTGAATTGGAAATTGCGTTATTGATATCGGTAATTACTTTTTCACTAGCTTTAGGAAATACCATCATCGGTGTAACAGCTACAAGTAATACGATTACCGTCCCTATAAAAGTCGGCCAATCCATAATTTTTTCTCGTTTCAATTATGTTCCTCCTCAAAATTGTTGTTTCGATAAAAATTAAAAACCACTTTCTTGTCACGGTTTATTCACATATTGACGATATCTAAAATTAAATAAAAATGCAAATTCCATTCAAATTATACTTTTCTGTTTATTGAATAAATATATATTTCAGACATATTTTAAAGCTTTAAAAATCGCCATAACAACAGTGTTAAATTTAAACTTAACGTATTTAACAAATTTTATATTGCATTAATTTTGCATAATAATACTGTTATTGTGAATTTATATTTATTTGAATTCTTTTAAAATACCTGTTTATTTTCAAAAAAAAGACCACTAAACTTTGAGCATTTGCCCAAAATTAGTGGTCTTATAATCTATAATCCCAATAAAAATTTAATTAAGAATCCAACCACGATTGATACACCAATCGCAAAGAACCCTGGAATAATAAAACTTGTTGCACGTGTGCGTCCGGTCTCATCTAGATTAACTGCAAATAATAATGTTGGCTGTGCTGGAATGACGAAATTGACATTAAGCGTTTGGACCATTGCAATGAAATACATTGGTGGAATACCCATACTCATGACAATCGGCACCATAATGGAGGCTGTTGCAGTTTGCGAGATAACGATCATTGCCACTATGGCAACTAAGACAATGACTAGCCAAGGTATAGATTGAATTGTTTGTCCAATATCGTCTTGTATAATTTTTAAATTTTGCGGTGCATTAAATACAGTAGCACCTAACCAACCTGGACCAAGTACTGCAAAGAGTGCACCAATAGCTGATTGCGAAATATTAGATGACAATATATCACTCGTGTTAATCTTCATCATTAATAAATTAATTGCGACACTCAAATACATAAAGAATTGGACGATTTCCGTCATAGTTACTTTAACTTGTTCACCATCAACATTAAATGAAGGCATTAAATTTGGAAAAATACCAAAAGTTAATATACCTGCAACACATAATAAAAATCCAACTACGCCTAATTTGGTTTTCGTTGTAAATGATTGTTTGACTGACACTTCAGGCGTATGTGCAATTTCACTTGCAGTGACCGTTGTCTTACGACCCACAAATGTACAAAAGACACTCAACATTAGCATCGTAATAATCGCTGTAGGTAATACAATACTTAAATATTGTCCCATTGATATATGATAACCAGCCATTACTGATATGATATAAGCTGTTGCCGATGCTGCAGGACTACATAATAAGGCTAAATTTGCAGTCAAAACAGATGCGGTGAGTGGTCGTTTAGGTTGGATATTTGCTTTAACAGCAGTCTTAGCAATAATAGGTTCTAAAGATAACGCAATATTTGCGGTACCTACACCAAATACAAACAGAAAGACAATCATTGGTGCGATAAAAATAATGGATTTCGGGAAACGCTCGATAATTTTAGAAGCAAGAAAGACTAAATAGTCTATTCCTCCTGTAGCTTGTAAGGTACCACCTGCGATACCAATAGATAAAATGATTAAAACTGCAGTGACAGGCGCTGAACCTGGAGGCAATTGAAAGCCAAAAATCATAATGAGTTGTGCCACAATGGCGAAGATACCACACCCTAATGCACCAGCTGTGCGAAGCCCTAATATAATAGACAGTATCATTATGATGATTTCTACTACAAACAGTAGCATGATGAAAGCTCCTAACTTTTCTGAAAATTATTGTGATTTTTTTAACATACATAGTTTATCACTTGCAGATGCTAAAAGTATAGAATTGAAGAAAAATTGAGATATTAAATGTAAATAAAATGTGAACATTCAACCTTACTATTCAATTTATTCCTCATCAATTTCAATTTAAAAACCCTTGAAAGTATGCTTAATATAGCATCTTCCAAGGGTTTTATAATCATTATTTCTCACGATGATTAATATGCTCATCTTTGAGTGTTCCTTTTTTAGTTGGTGCCTCTTCATAGTCACTATCTACACCTTTATCATCAGTATGACCTTTTGCCATTTCTAAATTTTTCTCAGTTTCTTTTCGCTTTTCTTTTTTAGAGCGTTTATCATATGCTCGTTCTTCTAATAATGAACCCCAAATGAGGCCACAAATAATCGCAATAGTTACAATAGCAATTAGAGCTAATATAATCCACTTAATTACATCAAACGTCATCTCTACTCACCCTCCTTCACAATTAAACATAATATTCTTTAAGTATTCTTTTTCTTTATATTATGTTTCCCTTTATGCTTTGGCTTCAATCACACGAAGCCCTATCTTGTCACAGTCTTTTCTCAAAAGAAAAAACCACGACTCCGTATGATAAGGAATCGTGGTTAAAAGTGATTTCAAATTATGAAATGTAGTTGTATGAACCAGCTTGGCTAGCTGAGATTGTACGTGATGAAACGACACCAGGTCCACCATTATAGTTCATTTCTGAAACTTTAACTGAACCATCATCGTTTACACTTTCAACGTATGCAACGTGACCGTATGCACCTTGAGATGTTTGCATTACTGCACCTGCTTTAGGTGTGTTATTAACTGTGTAGCCATCTGCAGCTGCTGCAGTTGCCCAGTTATTTGCGTTACCCCAAGTGCTACCAATTTTACCGCCTACTTTGTCATATACATAATACGTACATTGACCTACAGTGTAAAGGTTTGAACCTCCACTTGATTTACCAGCTAATGCTTCGCTACTAGAACTTGAACTAGTTGATTGTGTAGTTGGTGCGTTTTGAGTTGTGACTTTAACGTTACGATCTGAAGTTGAATAACTAGCACCTAAACCACCGCCAGCATTATTGTTTGCTGTGTATGATTGAGTGTTTTGGTTTGATTGATTGTTATTGTAATTATAGTTGTAGTTATTGTTTGATTGAGCATTGTTTACTGCTTGGTTGCCAGTGTTTTGTTGACCACCTTGTTGAGCTTGAGATGGACTCCAGTTACCTTGCCATTCATAATGATAATTACCTTGTTGGTCAATTGTATAAGTGTAACTATATGAATATGGGTCATTAGGGTTATATCCATTATTATTTTCCGCTGCGTCTGCATCTTGATGTGCTAATCCGAATGTTGCAATACCTGCTGTTGCGATTGTAGCTGTAGCGATCTTTTTCATAATAAAATATCCTCCTAGAATGTTTAAAGCTTATTTTTTCTCGTGGCTACCTGCAATTGACATATTAGAAATTTCAAATCAATTTGATTCAAAATAGTTTTAAGAAATTTTTTCCTCGTTAAATAACGACAAGACATACTCTAACAGACACACAAGGGTTTGTGTGGAATGTTAAGGGTTTGTAAATGAATCATAATAATTTTACTTTGCATGTAATAAACATAGACTTATATTACAATTGTAAAAACACTTCTATGACAGTGCTTATACTATATTAATCAACAGTGTATATACTCGACTTGTAAAATATCTGATAATTTTAAAGATGTTTTATTTCATGAAAAGTGGGAAGTATGAAGCGTTTTCAAAGTTTGGCGAGGATATTTTGGAAGTATTTTTTATAATAATAATGATAAAAATCAAATCCCCCTTATAAGACATCAGCGACATGCTTATAAGGAGGAATATGAGTTTAATTATTCAATTTAGATCTTTTAACAACGTACTATATAGAGTCATTTAGATTGTAACTGTACCTATTAATACTGCTATGCCTAATAACACAATCGCAAATCCCCAGATCCAAAAGAATGCATACTTAATATATGTACCCATATTTGCCTCAGCGAGACCAATAGCTAACCATAATGCAGGAGAGAACGGGCTTACAAATGTTCCTACAATATTACCGATTACCATTGAATATGCTGTTGAAACTGGATTAATACCAAATTGACTTGCAGTTTGTTCTACTATAGGAAGTAACGCGAAGTAATACGCATCTGTACTTGTAAGCAAATCAAGTGGAACACCAAAGAAACCGACAATGATATGTAAATATGGTCCAACGGCATCAGGAATGATCTTAATGAAATTTAAAGCAATTGACTTTAGCATACCTGTTTCTTCTAAAACACCTAAGAACATACCTGCTGCTATAATAACTGCGGCCATCATTAATGCATTTGGTGCATGTGCCTTTAGACGGTTCATTTGTTCATCCACATTTGGGAAGTTAATCACTAATGCAATTGCAACACCAATCATAAAAGCAAATTCTGGCGGTGCAACGTTAGCTAACATCATAACTAATACGATAATCGTCAACAGTACATTGGCCCAAATTACCCAACCATGTTTGAGTGCGCGTCCTCTTACTGGAAACTTAATGTCTTGATCTCGTTCGTAATTTTTCACAAGTCGATGAATATCAATGTTTAATGTAGGTTCTACTTCACCGTTATCGATTGCCTTCTTAATTCGTTTCTTTTCCCTAAACCCTAGATAAGTTGCGAAGATAAGTACTAACACGAAGCCAATCAATTGTACTGGAATGATGCCATACCATAATTCGTTAACACTTTTCACTTTCAATACAGAAGCAACACGCGCCATTGGTCCGCCCCAAGGCACCATATTCATAATTGCGGCACTAATTGCTAGTAAAAGAATTAATAAGTATTTGTTCATATTTAAAGCTTTATATAGTGGCAATAATGCAGGAATTGATAATAAGAAAGTGACAGCACCTGCACCATCTAATTGTGCAAACATACCAATCAATGCTGTGACAATACAGACAATGACCACATTACCACGAGTCATTAATATAAGTCGTTTGACAATGGGTTTGAACAGTCCACTGTCAGTCATAATGCCAAAGAATATAATTGCGAAGATAAACATGATGACTACGCTCATCACAGATTCTAAACCACTATTAAAGAATTTAACTAAATCTTTAATGCCGTATCCTAATAGCAAAGCACCAATACTAGGAATTAAAATCATACCAACGACCGGACTAATCTTTTTTGCAATTAAAAGTCCAACAATTGAGCCGATAATGATTATCCCGATTATTGTTAACCACATACTATCCCCTTGCATGTGAATTCCCCCTTATATCGTAATACGCTCTCCATTTATATAGAAAACGTTTTCATAATTTTATCAAAAATCTGACTTTAATTTAAGACGATATGCAAAAAAAGCGTGTTATCAATCTATAAAAGGACTGACAACACGCAGAATACTTTTAAATAATTTCTTTATTCTTCAAATATTCGATAATAGTACTTACTGATTCTTCTACACTTTGATGCTCTGTATTAATCTTAATTTCTGGTTGATGTGGTGCCTCATACGGCGCACTTATACCAGTAAATTCTTTTATTTCACCGGAGCGTGCTTTTTTATAAAGACCTTTAGGATCACGTTGTTCACATGCTTCCACGCTACACTCTGTGTAAACTTCAATGAATTCTCCATCTTCTAAAATTTCACGAACTTCATCACGATCAGCTCTGTAAGGCGAAATAAATGCTGTTATAGCAATTGTTCCCGCATCTACAAGTAATTTACTTACTTCACCAATGCGTCGAATATTTTCCTTACGGTCTTCTGGACTAAAGCCTAAATTCTTGTTTAAACCATGTCTTACATTATCGCCGTCTAATCGATAAGAATGCTTTCCTAATTGGAACAAAGCTTTTTCAAGTTCTACTGATACAGTTGATTTTCCAGATCCTGATAATCCTGTAAACCATATCACTACACTTTTATGACCGTTTTGTTGTTGTCTATCTGACTTAGTAACTTCAGAATCATGCCATGTAATATTACTTGATTGACTCATGCTAAATCCCTCCGAATTAATTTTGTTTTAACCCTTTGATTAAGACTTCAGCTACTTCAGGTCTAGAGAATTTTGTAGGTAGTGATTCACCATTTCTAAGCTTTTCTCTTACTTTAGTACCACTTAAATGTACATGCTCTGATGCGTCGTGTGGGCATGTTTTAGCAGTAGCCATGTTGCCGCATTTTTCACAATAAAATGCATGTTCAAATTTCAATATTTGAATATCTAGTTCATCTTCAAATTGAGAAATTAATTCTTGTGCTTCATACGTGCCATAATAATCGCCCACACCTGCATGGTCACGTCCAACAATGAAATGCGTACAACCATAGTTTTTACGTACTGTGGCATGTAGAATTGTTTCACGTGGACCAGCATATCGCATTGCCGCAGGATAAATGACTAAGCGCGCTCTATCTTTAGGGAAGTAGTTCTTTAAGATAGCTTGATAACTTTCCATACGAACGTCCGCTGGAATATCATCTGATTTCGTTTCTCCTACTAATGGATTAAGTAAAAGACCATCTACAATTTCTAATGCAGATTTTTGGATATATTCATGCGCACGATGCACAGGATTTCTTGTTTGGAATCCAACGACGGTCTTCCATCCTAAATCATGGAATAATCGACGTGTTTCTGCTGGGTCTAAATGGAAATCAGAGAACTCATCATGTTTAGGTCGATTAATTAATTGAATCGGTCCAGCAAGGTAAACATTCCCTTTGTCATAAACTTTTTTAACACCTGGATGCGCCTCGTCAGTCGTACCATACACATTTTGAGCTTCTTTTTTCTTATCATATGTGTACTTTTCTTCTAATTTCAATGTGCCATATAATTCGCCATCTTCACCGTATAATGCGATGTCATCACCGATTTCTAATTTATCCGCTTCTTCTTCAGAAACAGGTAGTGTAATCGGAATACTCCACACTAATCCATTTTCAAGATGTGTATCTTCAACAACTTTAGTGTAGTCAGCCTCACCCATAAATCCTGTTAACGGACTAAAACCACCAATACCGATTAATTCTAAGTCAGAAATTGACCAAGGATTTAAAGTAATCACTTTATATGATTGTGCTGCTTCTAAAAGATGATCTCTTTCTTCACCTTCTACTACGCGGTTAATTAATGTTCCACCATGTGGTTTAATCGTATAATTAATAATCTGTTCATGTGTTGTCATTATTGATAACTCCTTTTCCAATTAATTAGATTAGTTTACTCGGTTTTATTTTCAAGAAAAAGACAATTTTTTGTTGCGAATCACAGTGATAATAACAAGTATCACAATCGCACAAATAATTGCGAATCTTACAATATTTGAAATTGTGTCATCGTGTACGAAATAAGTCATTAATGCATTGCTATTTGTGAAGATGATTAAGCCACCAACACAAATGGCTAGAATATTAATTGGTAATATCTTTGTTAAATATGCAGAGATAGGTGCTGCAATCATACCGCCGACACTTAACGCAATAACAAACCACCAATTAATCTGAGTAATACCTAAGAAGATGATGAAACTCAATGACGTTGATAATGTTACAAAAAACTCACTCGCCGATACAGTACCAATTGCATATCGTGGTTGGATCTTATGACTAGCCAATAATAAAGGTGTATTTACTGGTCCCCAGCCACCTCCACCAATTGCATCTAAGAATCCGGCGATAGCACCTTGAGGCACAAGTTTGAAACCACTCAACTTACCAACATGTGTATGAATTTCTCTATTTCTTTTAAATAAAAATTGATACAAAATATATATACCCATTGAAAGTAAGAACAATGCGATATATGGCTTAATATAATCTCCATGTATTTGTGTAAGTAGACCTGCACCAATAAATCCACTTATAGCACCAGGAATAGCTAACTTTAACATGGTGGGCTTATGCACATTCTCAAATTTCCAATGTGATGTTCCTGATGCAGCAGTCGTAGCTATTTCTGAAAAATGTACAGTCGCCGATACAACGGCCGGTGCAATACCATAAGTTAATAATATTGATGATGATGAGGCACCGAATCCCATGCCAAGTGAACCATCAACAAGTTGGGCTAAAAAACCAGCTAATGCAAATATAAATAATTTTCTCATATATCACATGCCCCCTGACATTAAACTTGTGATTGAAGCCATCGCTTGAATTCTTTTTGTTTCTCCTCATCCAAATAGTCCTCAGATAATACATGTTGTAATAACGCTTGCTTTCTAGATGGCTCTATCGTTGATGCTTTAATAAGTTGTCTACTTTCATATAAAAAATCGATATAACTTTCATAACGTTCATCGTAGGTGTCTTGCAATGTCGATATAATTTGTCGACCTAGTTTAGGACTTGCACCATCTGTAGATACACTAATAGTCAATTTGCCACGTCTAAGCATACTAGGAAACGTCACATTCCCCGCAGAAGCATCTGCAGCGTGATTTAATAATGTACCTTCTGGCAAACTATCTTTAACATGTTGATTTACCTCTGGTTGATTTGTCGCAATAATAACTAGAAATGCGTGACTAATATCTTGTGGTTCAAACATTTTTTCAGCCCAAGTCAATCGCTGTTGCTGAAATAAAGTATGTAATTCTTTGGTGATTGAAGGACTAACAATATGAACATGAGAACAGTATTCAACTAATGACTTTGCTCGTCGAGTTGCTACCTTCCCACCACCAACAATGACAATCTTTTTATTTTGTAAATCAATCATAAGTGGCATATTGCTCATATTGTATCCTCCTTTTATGATTATTCTTTTTTTATTATTAATAATTAAGGTAAGGTCATTTCTAAATCCGTAGTTTGTTCTTTAAACCAACTAATTTTTTGTCGCATTTGGACAACATCGCCAATAATAATCATAGCAGGATTTTTTATTTCTGACGCTTTTTCCACGATGTTACCTAACGTACCATCAATTGTTTTTTGAGAAGTCGTCGTTCCTAAATGAACAAGTGCGACAGGCGTGTCTATTGATTTACCATGTTCAATAAGTAGGTCACAAATTTCTGGTAATCGTTTAACACCCATATAAACACAAAGTGTTTCTGGACCATGCGCTAAATGTGCCCAATAATCATCTTTAGACATACCAGGTTTATTAACTGCTGTCACAAAAGCAACTGACGAACTATAATCTCTGTGCGTGACAGGAATGCCTGCATAAGCTGGTGCAGCAATACCCGAAGTGATACCAGGCACAATCTCAAATGCAATCTGATGTTGTGCCAATATTTCTGCCTCTTCACCACCTCGGCCAAAGACAAACGGATCACCACCTTTTAAACGAGTGATAACATGTCCTTTTTTCGCTAAATTAACCAACATTCGATTCGTTTCTTCTTGCGGTAATGAATGTCTATTCGGGTCTTTGCCACAATAAAAGAACTTTGTCCCCGGTTTAGCTAAATCTAAAATGTCTTTATTGACTAGGCGATCATATAAAATCACATCTGACATTTGAATGGCTTTCATACCTTTGATAGTTAATAAATCAGGATCACCAGGTCCTGCTCCTACTAAATACACTTTCCCCATGTTGTCACCCCCGTTTAAAACAACTTATCTCAAACTTTAACTATGGAAGTCTTGTCCTCCATGAACTTTAGCAACAACACCTGAACGTATGACAAAGTCACCAAAATGCTCACCTTCAAGACGTTCTTTACCATAATCCATAAGAATTGGACGTAGACTTTCAAGTATTTCTTGTTCTCCGATATTCTCTTTGTACAATTTATTTAAGCGTTCACCTTTGAAGCCACCGCCTAAATACATATTATATTTGCCAGGTGCTTTACCTATAAATGCAATTTCTGCAAGTGCTGGTCTAGCACAACCATTTGGGCATCCAGTCATACGGATTGTGATTTCTTCATCATTCACACCCGCTTCATCTAATAAGTCTTCAATCTTAGAGATTAATGATGGTAAATAACGTTCTGACTCAGCCATCGCTAATCCACATGTTGGGAACGCAACACATGCCATCGAATTACGTCTTAATCCCGTATAATTTTTACCATCTGTTAAACCATACTGATCGATAAGATTTTGAATTTCTTCTTTTTTCTCTGGAGTTACATTTGCAATAATTAAATTTTGGTTAGGAGATAATCTGAAGTCGCCCGTATGTGTTTCTGCAATTTTTCGTAATGCCGTTTTTAATTGATAATCTTCTGTATCTTTAACACGTCCATTTTGAATGAATAATGTATAATTCCAAACACCTTCGTCGCCCTCTATCCAACCTAGACGATCACCATTATGTTCAAATTCAAAATCACGTGCTTCTTCAATTTCCCAACCTAAACGTGTATTTAGTTCTTCTACAACTTTATCCACACCTAAGCGGTCAACTGTATATTTGAATCGTGCATTTTTACGGTTCTCACGATTACCATAATCACGTTGAATTGTTAAGATTTTCTCACAAACATCAACGACTTGTTCTTTAGGGACGAAACCAGCTAAACGACCAACTTGTGGGTACGTATCTGTATTTCCGTGTGTCATACCCATACCGCCACCAACTGTGACATTAAATCCGACGAGTGTTTCATCTTCAACGATACCGATAAGTCCGATGTCTTGTGAATAGACATCAATATCATTAGATGGTGGTAAGGCGATACCAATTTTAAACTTACGTGGTAAATATTTCTTACCATACATTGGTTCAATTTCTTCTGAAGAATCTAATACTTTCTCTCCATCTAACCAAATTTCATGATAGGCATTGGTCTTAGGTAATAGATGGTCACTGATTTTAGTTGCATAATCATTAATCTCTTTATGAATATGAGATTGATATGGATTAGGATTACACATTGTATTACGATTCACGTCCCCACATGCCGCGATCGTATCAAGTACAGACTCATTAATTTTCTTCATAGATGTTTTTAAATTTCTTTTTAAAATGCCGTGAAATTGGAAAGTTTGACGTGTTGTTAATTTCAGTGTCTGGTTGGCATAATTATTAGAAATGTCATCCATGGCAATCCATTGTTCAGGTGTAGCTGTTCCTCCTGGTAGACGCACGCGAATCATAAAGCTGTATGCTGGTTCTAATTTCTGCTTACGACGTTCGTCACGTAAATCTCTATCATCTTGTTGGTAGCTACCATGGAATTTCAATAATTTAGTGTCATCATCTGAAATAGCACCAGTAAGTGGGTCTGCTAAGCCTTGCTCAATTGTCCCACGTAAATAATTACTTTCGTCTTTTAAATACTCTAAAGCATCTAGCTTCTTATCAAGTTCTTCTGACATTTGCTTATTTGTCTTAGCCATTAAGTACCACCCTTTCTATTAGTACACATCGCGTTGGTAACGTTTATCTTTCTTTATTTGTTTAAGGTAGGCTTCAGCATCTTCTTCAGATAAGTTTTGTTCTTTCACTAAAACATTGCGGATAGCTTGATGTACATCTTTCGCCATATGTTTTTCATCACCACAAATGTAAATTGAAGCACCATTTTGAAGCCATTCATTAAATTCTTTACTGTGTTCAGCAATACGATGTTGGACGTATACTTTTTCATCAGTGTCTCTTGAGAATGCAACATCCATTTTACCTAGCACGCCGTCTTTCAACCATTCTTGCCATTCCGTTTGATATAGGAAGTCTGTTGTAAAGTGTTGATCACCAAAGAATAACCAAGTGTTACCTTTAAATCCATGTTCTTCTCTTTCTTGCATATATGCTCTAAACGGTGCAACTCCTGTACCAGGTCCAATCATAATAACTGGTGTGTCAGCCTCTTTAGGGAATTTGAAGTTTGGATTACGTTTCAAGTAAATTGGAACAGTGTCACCTGGTTGAATACGTTCAGCAAATTGAACTGAACATACACCTGAACGGTCACGTCCATGTGAGTTGTATCTAACCGCCCCAACTGTAATATGCACTTCATCTGGTAGCGCTTCATAACTACTAGATATTGAATATTCTCTAGGTGGTAATTTTCTTAATAATTGATATAAATTTTCTGGTTGAAGTTCTGTTGTCGCAAAGTCATTTAATAAGTCGATTAGGTCACGACCTTCAATGTAACTTTGAACCCATTCATTATCTTCAACTTTTTCATTAAGTTCTTCATTTTCAAAGAATGACGCCGCATTGATAAGAAGCGGTTTCGTTAACTTCGTAATTTCAAAATGAGTTGTTAAGGCTTCTTCTAATCCTAATGTGTCACCCTCATCTGAAATTTGAACTTGATCATTTGGATCCCAACCTAATGTGCTAATTAATAAATCAACTAAAGCTGGGTCATTTTGAGGTAGAACGACTAAACAGTCTCCAACTTCATAATCTTCACCGAAATTATCTAATAGAAATTCAATATGTCTCGTTTCCTTATTTGAACCTTGTCCATTAAGGTTAATATTTTCTAAGACTTCTGCTTGATATGGATTTGCTTTAGAGAATTTCTTTTCTTTTGCAGACTTAATTGATTCACTTACAATTTGTTCATTTTGAGTGCCTTCTGGTGCAGTATCAATCGCATTGATTACATTTGCCATCCACTTTTCAGCATCTTCTTCATAATCAACGTCGCAATCCACACGATCATATATACGTTCTGCACCTAATTCATCTAGCTTTCTATCAAAGTCACGACCTGTTTGACAGAAGTATTCATACGTTTGATCCCCTAATGCTAGAACTGAGAATCTCACACCTTCAAGTTTAGGTGCCTTACGACCATGAATGAACTCATGCAATTCAGCTGCATTATCAGGTGGATCCCCTTCACCTTGAGTAGAAGTGATAATGAATAAATCTTCAACATTTTTTAGATTCTTAGGTTTAAAATCGTCCATTGCTTTCAATGTCACGTTATGACCTATATTTGATAAGCGTTCTTCAAATATTTCAGCTAACCCTTGTGCATTACCTGTTTCAGAACCATATAAGAGTGTAATTGCTCGTTTCTCCGGCGTGATGACAGGCTCGTTTTGTTGAAGCATCGCTTCTGTGCCTTCAGTTAGACCATTTGCATTTGTTGAACTTGAACCTGTTTGTGATGGTACAGTTCCATTTGACGTCAATTGTTGGTTAGCAACTAAGTATCCACTTAACCATACCTTTTGTTCAGGTGTAAGTGTTTGTAAGAGTTCATTAATTTGTGCCGCTTGTCCTTCTGTAAAAGGACTATTTGTAACACTTAAATTCAATTGTATCCACCTCTTATTCCGTAAAATAACAATCATTTTATAAAAGCTTTATACTACTTTTATTATGTAAGAAATATGTCCGTCTGTACACTATTGTCGGACATATTTTGTAGGTTTTGTTTAAAACATATCAGAATACTATGTTTTATAGTTAAAAATTTTTATCCAAACACATTATGGTTTATCAGCAACATGTAAGCCACATTCTGTTTTATCGAAATTCGACCAACGCCCTGCTCTAGAATCGTCTGAGTCAAATACAGGAGCGGTACATGGGATACAACCAATACTAGGATAATGTTGATCATGCAATACATTATAAGGTAAATCATGTTTCTTAATATAGTCCCAAACTTCATCTTCTGTCCAATAAATTAAAGGACACACTTTTACTGATTTAAAACGCTCGTCTTTATTAATAAAGTTCGTATTTGCACGTGTTGGCGATTGGTCTCGACGTAAACCTGAAACCCAAGCAACAGCACCACCTAACACTTCTTCTAAAGGTTTAATCTTTCTTATATAACAGCATTGATTAGGATTATTCTTCCATAATGCCGGATTATATTTGTCAGCTTGTTCTTCAAGCGTTAAATCAGGCTTCTTCATTTCAATACGAAGTTTTGGAAAGCGTTCTTTCACTCTATCAATCAAGTCATACGTTTCTTGGAAATGTAAATCCGTATCTAGAAAGACAATTTGTGCATCTGGCTTAATCTGGTAAATCAAATCAATTAAAACCATACTTTCCGCACCAAAACTACATGAATAAACAATGGAATCACCATATGTGCGATACGCCCATTCTAATATTTCATAAGCGCCTTTAGTTGCATCGTCAGTAGAAATAGAATCAATGAAAGGGTCACCTTCAAAATTCTCATACGTAATTGTCGGTACTGACATAAACTTATGGTCCCCCCTAAAATTTCAAAATTTATTAATCTAATACCTATCAGAATTGTCAGAATAATATGTTACTACTTTATCGAGATTTTGCTATAAAGTCAAGGTTCTGTGGAGAATTATATAAAGAAAGAGGGAGTATGACATTGATTCCATTTTGCATCCGTCACACTCCCTAAACGTTTCAACTTTTCCCTAGTAATGATTTTCTGGAATACACTGAATCAAAGCAATTTCACCATTCTTTGTAGTTACTAAAATTTCAAAGCCATTATTTTTCACGGTATTATAAATATAACTTCCAGAACCATTATTTTTTTCATAATCACTGTATTTACTAATAAATGTTTGTTCATCAACATTCAAAGGTGCTACACCAATCTCACGAACTACTTCTTTATTACCTTTCAATTCATAGGCCACTGCTAAATTTCCATAAATGGTATAAAGATAATCCATCCCTGTTTTATGAAAGACACGATTTGAACTTCCGTACCGTTTTTCCACTTCTGCTCTGGTCATGCCAGGTTTAATTCCCATATAAGCGTCCCTTGTATCCTTTTGCATAAATGACTTATGGAAATCCTCACTCATGACATCAATTTTAGGTGCTTGTGAATGAGTTGCATCTTTGTCTTTTTCATCTTCACTTTGTTTCGCTTTTTGCTTTTCCGCTTTAATAGGATCGTTAGACACTTTACCGTCATCCGTTGTTTCTTTATCTTTCTTCACATGCGCTGTTGTAGTCGTAGTCTGCTTCGATTGTTCCCCTTCTTTTAAAAAGAAATGATAATAAGCAAAACAGCAACTGACTATAATCCCAATAACAACTAAGCCAACTAATATAAATGGCCAAATGCTTGACTTACGCTCAGCTACTTCATATTGTGACTCAATTGAATCATATTCAAATACGCGTAAATCATTGCCACACTTACTACAAAATCGTTGCTCTTTAGTTATTTTATTACCACATCTAGGACAAAAATTCATGATATTACCTTCCTTCACTTCATGTTGCTAAATCTAAGTAGTTGTTGTGAATTTAGGTCTCTTATTTATTTTGACACCTACATTATATTTAATTTTAAATTAAGCACTAATTAATTTCTATAATTTTTTATATAAATTTACCTAAAAAATAAAGCCGAAGAAAGCTTAACACTTCTCGACTTTAATCTCGTTATTCTTCATCTTTATCTCTATCATCATATCGCATTTGTTGTCGGTAACCATAAGTACTTTCTTTGATTAGTTGATCATTTAATAATCCAGCACCAATCGCACCTGCAACAGTTGAAATAGAAGCAGCAAACCAAGGAATACTTAGATATAAATCAATTCCAGCCGGTCCTTTTAACCCTACTTGTTGCCCTAAGAAATCAGATGGTAATAACACAAGCTCCGCAATTAAAAATAATGTGTAGAGAATAATGTAATAAATGATAATAGCTACAAAGAGCGTCATCACTGTAGTTAAGTTATATAACCAAGTAATTCGTTTATTACGACTTTGTTTGACAGATTCCCACAAATCATGAGACATCATAATCCAAAGTAACATACCTAAGACAGCGATAATAGATATTCCAAATAGACGCCACATTGAGAATTCCATACTCATCTGCCACATCGTCGTAAATATTAAGCCAAATGCGCCAGTGGTAAAAGCAATGGCCACAATATTACTAAGGCTTGCCATCATATTAAGTGGATTATTCGCAAATGTCATACCACTCACAAGCCGAACCATACCCATTGACCTAGTATTGGATAAATAGCGTAAATGATCATTACCTGTTTCATCTAAATATACTTCAGTTTTATCAATTTTAGACAATGGAAATTGTTTGTTAACAGCATATGTTACATTATCATCGGCATCATAATCATTCTTTTCAGCTTCAGAATGATGTACTTCATTAATTATCGCAACTATGGCGTTCTTAAAACGTTTCTTAACTGGACGCCAACCAAAAGCAGGATAAGAGAAAACAGCAGCGCCATTCTTCTTATTAATGTCCAGTGCTAACACCCGTTCATTATGAAACATAGGTAAATCTGTAATTGCAACGACATAATCCCATTGTCGCTTATCATGATAATCTTGTATCTTTTTAAAAATTTTGCCAACGGATTCTGCGTAGCCTGTCAGAGGATCAACCACGAGATCCACTTCCCAGTCATGTTGGTTGTTATTCTGGTGAGATAAGATGTTCGGAATATCATCCATTAAACTCTCAGCTAATTTTTCTGTAACACCAGGCGCTACAACTAAACCGATTGTTTTAGCTTCATTCATGCGTCATCCTCCTCCCTATGATCTTGTTTTTTACCGTCATACTGTTCATCATCATTACTTTCTTTGTTGGATGAAGATTGTTCCACGTCATGTTGTGATACATCTTGTGATTGTTGTTCTTTTTTCTCTTTTTCCTCTTGTTGCGCTTCTTTATAACGATGATATTGGCGATAAGAATACGTAATACGTCGAATCTTCTCTTCATTTTCTACAGTTGAGCCCATTGCACCAGCTAATAAACCAAGCGATGATACAAACCACAATAATTTCAAATAATTTATAAATGTGAAATCAGGGTTTGCACTTGTCCAACTATTAAATAAACTTACAGGTACAAATAATGAAATACTAATAGATAGTAATACATATAAAACTGCGTAATTCATCAATGTAATGATGACTAAAGTGAGTAATGTCGTCGCGTTATATACATAACGATAAACACGTTGAGACTTCGCTGTTTTTTCTTCAAATAATTGATGCGCGTATAATAACCATCCGGCCATACCCAATATAGAAATAATCATTAAGACAATAAATCTTAAGGTTGAGTATTGAACACTTAATTCCCATGGCATGGAGAAGATAGATACATAGGTTCCTGTCGCAAATGCAACGGAAATTATCTTCTTAAAATTAAACAAATTCCTCCATGGCTCATTCGCTCGCGTTAAACCCAAAATAAGCTGCAACCATCCTAATATGAAGTAGCGATTAATATAACGTCTTTTCGAACTTTCATCTTCTCTAGGATCAACAGCTTTAGGTTTAATCAGTGGATGCACTTTGGGGCGCTCTTTCGTATTATTGTGATATAACTGTTCAACTAGTGCTGTCATACTCTTCACTAACTTACGCTCTAAATTAATCCAACCTAACGCAGGTAATGAAAGCATAGAAACTTGCTTTTCACTATTAAAGTCACTAATCACAACTTTATTACCTGAGATACTTGGTAAATCTGTAATACAAATAACGAAATCCCAATCATATTCTTCCTTCAATTCTGCAGCTTTATCTATACTCTCATGTACATCCTCAGCAGATCCTATTAATAAATCTACTTTACTCTCGAAATGCCATTCATTCACATCCTTAATCCGGTTATGTAAATGTTGTTGAATCTTTGGTATCGCATTATCGACGAGCTTATGTGCAACGCCTGGCGATGGCACTAATCCAATCGTAAAGGTCATGATTAACCTCCTTCCTCTTCTAATATTTGCTAAGTTAACTATTGATTATTTGTTTGAAAAAGTATTAATTAACGGGGTCAAAATTATGCAATGTTCATTTTATGATAATAACAATACTTTTTGCAATTAAGGGAGTTGAACAAAATTCGTTTTGAATTCGTTTTTCAACTCTCGCAAGGATGATTAGAACTGAGAAGAATTTAATTTTAAGCTTTTTATCAGTTCAGTCAGCTAATGCGAATTTGCATTGTAGACTTTTGAAATTGTTTTATAACCGGCTCTTCACATTAACTCTAACTAGTCAAATTACAGTCTTGACTTCTAAAATTAAAAATACTAAATTAAATATATAGTATAAAAATATGCACTAGGGGTGTTTTCAAACTGAGATGGAGTCTTACTCCAAACCCTTTGAACCTGAACTAGATGGTACTAGCGTAGGAAAGTGTGGATGAAATTGTAGATAACTTGATTAAGGTCTAGATATGTCATGCCTTATTTCATATAAACTCACATCTATCATTTACGTAACTTTTCTATAGTGAAGGTTGCGTATTTTTTACTTTAAAAAAGTGACAGAGGTGACCGCCAGACAACTTTATCATAGTAGTGAAAATGTCATGTTGAAATAAGCATTGTCTGAGAGAAGCTTAGACTAGTAGTATTGTAGAAAATTCATTTTATTTATCCAATTTATTTATCCATATAATAGAAATTAACGTAAAGTCGGTGATGCTAACTTAGGGGCGTCACCGACTTCTTTATTGCAATTAAAAAGAGCGAGACATTCGTCTCACTCTTTAAACGACTCAACTATTAATATTTATATGGGTCGTTATCTTTTTTATCTTTCAATTTGTCCGCTTCATCACGTACAAAGTCGTTATCTTTATGATCATGTCGATCTTCATCAAAATCATTTAAATCTTTATGTGCTTCATCTTGATATCTATCACTACGAGAACCAAATTGACTACGTTCTTCATTGTCATGATTATGATTGTGCTCTTGATTTTGATTAAAGTTATTGTCTTTACGGTCATCTGAAGACCAATCTACATCATTACGACGGTTAAAGTCTTCATTTGAACGATGTAAGTCATCACGACGATTAGACTCTTGATAATCATTACGCTCTAAATTAGAACGGTCACGATTATTATTGTCATAACGATTGTTATCATTGTGATTTGAATGGTCATGACTACCATTATGAACATCATCATTAGAATAATGTTCTTTAATATCTCTTTGTTCTTTCGCTTTATCTTCTTCATCTAAGATAAACGCATTGTTTTGAGCGTTAACATCTTTATCATCATGACGATTGTCACGACGATTGTTATAGTCATTATCACGATCGTGTTCACGATGTGCGTTATGATTGTGACGATTGTCATTAAACTCATTGTTGTGACGATCGTTATATCTGTCATCTTGACGGTTATCACGATCGTGATCGCGACGGTCATCATTTCTGTCATCATGACGGTTGTTATCATAATCATGATTACGACTATTATTATGGTTGTTATTGTCATAATAGCCATTAGCGTAATTATCTTTTTTCTTACCTTTTCTTACAAGTAGCATAATACCAGCTACGATCCAAAGAATAACACTAATCCAGTTAGACATTAATGCAATTAGACCTGCAATAATTAGTAAGATACCTGCAATTTTAGGTTTTTTACTAATTAAAATACCGCCAATAATCGCTAAAATTAGTGAAATTACAGCACCCCAAGTTAAGAAACTGAAGAAACTACCTAAAACATCAATACCTTGATTCAATTCTGAAGTAGATACTGAGTTACCTTGCTTTTGAGATTCACTAATCATTTGATCTTTAAAGTTACTATTTCCCATTAAAGGTTTAAGAACTAAGAACATGATTGCAACTAATGCTTGCAATACAACCCCTAACCAAGTAAGGATATGTTCGACTGTGCGTTTAATCTTGTTATTTTGCGTGTGATGTGATGTATAATCGTTTGTTTGATTAGCCATTTTTACGCCTCCTTTTTTTGTTGTATACCCTACCGATGATTAGGTTACACTTAATTTTTAAAAAGTATGGCAAATTTCTAATACTCGATTTAGTGATACCGATTAACAATCATGTAATAAATACGCGATGTAATCCAATACATTAAGGCATACATAGCAACAATCGAAATAATAACACCGACATAACTTGTCACAAACACACCAACATGATTAACATTCAGAATACCTAACACGTTATATATTATTTTTGAAGCAAAGATGACATGAATCGTTGCGACAATAATTGGCAATGCAAATATCCATATAATTTGTTTATTAATGGTATCTTTAATTCTGTCATTATCTATACCAACTTGTTGCATAATTTGATAGTTCTTACGATCCTCATATCCTTCTGCAACATTTTTATAATACATCATTAAGAATGTGCCAATGAATAAAATGATAGACACTACCGTTCCAATAAAGATAAGTCCTCCATTAATTTCATATAATGTGCCCGCCACTTCTTTTTTATCATCAATACTCACTTTATAGCGTTGCATTAATGTATTTTTCAACTTATCAAAGTCAGATGTATGCTTTGTCATGATATTAAAATGTATAAATGTATTTTGAACTTTCTGCGTGCCATGATGGTCGTTCTTATCAGCATTGACATAATAATTGGTTAATTGTTGGAATGTCTTATCATCTGGAGTAATGATAGTTAACGATCCTGGAACTGGATAGGAATAGTTATGACCATCTATTTGTTTAATATTAAATTTGTCCCCCATCATTGTTGCAGTTCTTAATTTTTTAAAAGGTTGATTTAAACTTTCAAATCCTAATTCCCCATGTCTCAACTTAACCTTCTTCGTGTTTAGCTCATTATAATCGTGTTGTGTCATAATCACGAGATAAGCACTATTAATCGTCATACTATAATCTTTATTATTACGATGTTTAAATAATCCTGGTTGTTTGTAATCCACCGCAATCAGTGAAACTGCATTCTTTTTAAAGAAATCAACTTTAGCATGATCTTTAATATCACGTTCCAAATGACGCACTTTCTCCTGAGTCTTCTTATTATTGTGAAGATTTCCATCTATTGAAACTCTATATTGATCCGACATAATAGAATCAACCTGATACGATATCCCTCGATAAGTTGAAATTGTCATACCCACAGTAACAATTAGAAATGTACATAACATCGTGATGCTTGCAAGTCCAATCGCATTTGAATTCATCCTAGACTGCAATCCTGAAATGGTAAAAAAGTATTTAGGATTATAATACAATTTAGGGATTCGTTTTAACCAATCTAATAGTAAAACGCCTAACGATAAATATAAGCAATATGTCCCAATCATAACCAAGCCAATTGCACCGAACAAATTATATAACGAGCGTAATACCATTTGATTAGAGAGCGCAATGTGATAACTGCTAAATAACGTAACAACTCCAATAACTAGTAAAACGTATAATACAAATTTGGGTAACTTTCTTTCAGCTCTTTGACGTTGATGTATTAATTTAATAGGACTTTGGAATAATATTTTTAAATTGTTAATCAAGAATAGAAATAACATCACCGCTGCTAAAATAATTAAAGTAATGCTCATCGCTTTCACATCAAAAGGATAATCCAATAGCGACATGCCCGTTTGATGCATTAATTTATTCATAAGCATAAAGATTAATACGCCAAAGAGATAGCCACCAGTTATACTGATAACCGCAATTAAAACATATTGATATACCATCTCAACGAGCATAATCATCCTGAAATGTTTCTTCTCCATTCCAAGTATCATGTTCATCGCAAGTTCCTGTTGGCGACGTTTCATCATGAAGCGGTTGGCATATAAAATAAATATAAAACCCAAGACACTCATAAAGAAATTTCCCACACTAATAAATATAGGTAATAGCTGACTTCGCTTTTGGACGTAGTCATTCATATTTAAAGATAATAGAATAAATTCCGTTGCGAACATGATGCTCAATGCTAATATAAAGGGCATGATCACATGTCGCTGCATCTTGAAGTTTTGAGTGATCATCTTCCAGAGCATATGTATGGTCATGTTAGTCCCCACTTTCATTCAGAATAGCCAAACTATCAGCGATACGCTTTTGAAAATCTTGTTGCGATTCTTCTCCTCGGTAAATTTCATGATACAAACGTCCATCTTTAATAAATAATACTCGTTTAGCATAAGACGCATCGATAGTTGAATGTGTTACCATTAATATCGTTTGCGTATTATCATTAATTTCTCGAAATAGCGTCATGATTTGTTTCGAAGTCTTTGAATCGAGCGCACCGGTCGGCTCATCGGCGAGCAGTAAATCGGGTTCATTGATTAATGCTCGACCAATCGCAATTCGTTGTTGTTCTCCACCAGAAACTTGATACGGATATTTAGAAAGTAATTTCTCAATACCTAATTTAGAACTTAGCGTATTCATACGCTGTTCCATTACTTTATGCGAGCGGTTAGCAAGCACAAGTGGCATTAAGATGTTATCTTGATTCGTCATAGTTGGTAAGACGTTAAAATCTTGAAAGACAAAGCCAAGGTTATCACGACGAAAATGCGCTATTTGCTTATTACGTAACTTGCGAATATCTTGATTGTTAATAGTGATGTTGCCTTCAGACACTTTATCAAACGTTGCAATTAAGTTTAATAATGTGGATTTACCTGAACCCGACTCACCCATAATGGCTACAAATTCTCCCTTATCAACAGTAAATGAAATGCCATTCAGCGCAGTAGTCGCATTTAACCCTCTGCCAAATGTTTTCTTTACATTTTTGACGTCTAATAACATCTCTTCAACCTCGCTCTCTATAATTATTTTTTATCAATATGGTCACAATGCAGATGTAATTCAATAATTTAAAAATAGCAGACCTCATGTTTCTTTTGTTATCTCTATCATAAAACAAAAAAATGCCAACAACATTGATTATTTCTTACAAATGTTGTTGGCTAGCTTACAATATTGAAAGTTTAATTATTTTTTGGGAAATAAATACTAAATGCCGTACCTTTCTTCAACTCAGACTGTACATCTACATGATGATGTAAATGTTGCGAGATATGTTTAACAATAAACAATCCAATGCCTGATGAATTAGCATTCAATCGACCATTATATCCTGAATAGCCTTTATCAAAAATCTTCGGTAAGTCAGCTTGACTAATACCGACGCCATTATCACGAATAGTTAATATATGCTGTTGTTGGTCAAACGTAATCCAAATGTCCTTACCTCGAGCATACTTCAATGCATTATTTAGAATCTGTTCAATCATTATTGAACACCATTGTGCATCAGTCAGAACTTCATCCTCACACCGTTCATAATGAATCTTTGTCTTCTGATCAATAAATTGAATAGAATATTTCATAATTAATGGACGGACAAGATCATTAATCTTCACTTTTGAAAAGGACATATCCGTTTCTTGATTCATTAATTTTAAATAACTTAACGCTAAACTTGTATAATTATCAATTTGAATAATTTCTTGTCGCACTCGATTGACGACATTATCTTCATTACGCTCTAACAACAATTTAGATGCTGTAATAGGTGTCTTCATTTGATGAACCCATGTTAAGAAGTAATTCTCCACATTAGCTTGATATTCAGTTTGATCACTTTTCACCTGTTGCAATTCATGCTCTAGTTCATGAATAGTGTCTCTCATCTGAACTTGTTCTCTAAACCCACTTAATTGAACTAACCAATAAATTATCGTGATGAACAGCATTATTCCGGTACCTAATAGATACGCACTCAGTGGCAAATTAAATAGAAAGAAGATAAGTAAGAATAATAATATAAATGTGATAACTATAATGATTTCATTTAATATTGATTTAATAAAAGCTTTCAGCATAATTAAGACACCTTATATCCAACATTCTTCTTAGTTTCAATTAAATCTATAACACCTATCGATTGTAATTTCTTACGCAATCGTGTCATATTGACTGCTAAAGTATTGTCATCTATAAAATTCTCAGACTCCCAACACTTTTCAATCAATGCGGTACGGCTGACATACTTACCTTCATTGCGGAACAACATATTTAAGATTTGTAATTCAGTAAAGGACAATTGAACCGATTCGCCTTCATGGTAAAGTGTTGCTTCATCTACAACAAGTTTGCAATCTTTAACAGTAATTTCATTATTAGACACTGCTAAATCATACGTTCTACGTAATAATGCTTGAATCTTAGTTACCGTTAACGATAAATTAAATGGTTTCTCGATAAAATCATCGCCGCCCATTTGAATTGCCATAATTTGATCCATATTGTCGGTTCTTGAACTAATAAACATAATCGGCACATTAGATGTCTTACGTATCTCCTGACACCAGTGATAGCCATTGAATGTCGGTAGATTGATATCGAGCAACACGAGTTGTGGTTGATTTGCATTAAATACGTCGATAATATTATCAAATTGTTTAGCCACGATGACCTCATAATTCCATTTCGATAACTCTTGCTCTAAACTTTCTGCAATGACAAAATCATCTTCCACGATGAATACTTTCATATTGCTCACCTTTCATTACTAATGATTTATTAAGCTTTGTGGTCGTCGTCATATTCAGGATTTGAAACTTTATTCTTTTCCTTTTCAAATTCTGCTTCTTTTTGTTCAGTTTTCTTTTTACGTTTACGTTCTTCCATTATTGATAATGCGATAAATCCAATGATGAGTAGTGGTGATAACATTACAAATATCATCGATTGAACACCTCTATATTTTATATTTGATTGATACATCGTCTTAGTCTTCATTTTACAACTTTACTTATAAAATGAACATCAAAAAACTGAAGCGGTACCGAAATAATGACTATTTCAACGTACCGCTTCAATCATAATAAAGATTATAAATTTAATTGCGACTCATAAGTACAGATTAGACATTACTTTTTATTTAAGATGTAAGTTCTAATATCTTCTATTGAAATACTGTCATATATTTGTGTTTTGACATCTCCTATCTTAGCTACTCTCAACATACTTCCACCATAGCTCTTTGGAGAATATTGCTCCCAATAGTCTAATTGTTCAAATAGCTCTTTCAATGTTTCCATAAGATTTACCACCTTTTCTAAATTTGGGTAAATAAAATAGCCCTCCTTAAATAAGAAGCGCTCACGGACATCTTCTTATCTTTCAGGAACTCCTGTTGGATTTAGCACCTCACGTCAAACGCAGTTGCTGGAGCTTCATAGGGCCAATCCCCTCCACTCACTCTTAATAAGACGAACTATTTTATTTATTGGTATTATAACTCACTTTTAACAATTATAAAAGTAAAACGCTTACAACATATGATAAAACTAAATATAAAATAAATTCTATTCATTAATAATTGTTTACAATTACTTTACTTAAAAATAACTTTATACTAACTGAAAATCAAATTAAATTTCTTAATATGAATAGTGTAACAACTACACAATATACATATTAGGGGGCTTTTTTAAATATGAGTTTCATCAACAAATTTGGTAAAACGACAGTAGCAAGTTCAATCTTAGCTGCATCTGTATTAGGGACAACACACGTGTCATTCGCGTCAGGTTCTGGCGAAGGTAACCAAGGCCAACAAGGACAAGATGGAGATTACATGGCCATTGGTAACACAAAGAATCCTAAAAACGTTATTTTCATGGTCGGCGATGGAATGGGTAAGTCGCATACATCTGCATATCGTCACTTTGCAGATAATCCTGATACTAAAGAAGTTGAAAAAACATCATTTGACAAATACTTAACAGGTGCACACCAAACACATAACGATGATGAAAAAGAGAACATCACTGACTCAGCCGCTGCTGGTACAGCATTGAGTACTGGACACAAAACATATAATGGTGCCATCGGTGTAGACACTAACAAAAACAAATTAAAAACGGTATTAGAACAAGCTAAAGAAAATGGTAAAGCAACAGGATTAGTTTCAACTGCAGAAATTACTGACGCAACTCCAGCCGTATATGCATCACACGTTGATGATCGTGGTAAGAAAGACGAAATCGCGCAACAATTCTATAACGATAAAATCAATGGTCAACATAAAGTAGATGTATTATTAGGTGGCGGTTCTAAATACTTTGGTAAAGATAATGGTAATTTAACGGATAAATTCCAAAAAGATGGTTATGATTACGTAACAAATAAAGATGAACTTGCTAATTCACAAAGTGATCAAGTATTAGGTTTATTCTCTGAAAAAGATATGCCATTACAAATTGATTCTTCAGCTGATGAACCTAAATTAGCTGACATGCAAGACGCAGCATTAGACAAATTAGAAAAGAATCAAAACGGTTTCTTCTTAATGGTTGAAGGTGCATCAATTGATAAAGCTGCACACCCAAATGACATTACAGGTGTTATGTCTGAAATGTCTAGTTTCGATCAATCATTCCAAAAAGCAATGGAATATGCTGAAACTCATAAAGATACATTAGTCGTTGCAACAGCTGACCATGCTACTGGTGGTTTATCAATGGGTTCAGGTGACGAATATGTTTGGAAACCAGAAGCAATTCGTAATATGAAACACTCTGGTTCATATATGACTAAACAAATTGCAGATGGCAAAGATCCTGAAAAAGTAATCGACGAAGGTTATGGTATCGAATTCCCTTCTAAACAAATGGATAAAGTTAAAGACGCTACTAAAGCATTGAAAGACGCTCAAGATAAAGCTAAAAGTGATGACGATGAAAATGTAGCAAAAGCAACAACGAAATTACAAGATGCAATTCAAAAACCAATCGATGAAGCATCACATACTGGTTGGACAACTTATGGACATACTGGTGAAGACGTAGACATTTATGCTCAAGGTCCAGGTTCAGATAAATTCCGTGGCAATATTGATAATACAGATAACGCTAAAAACATCTTTGATTTCTTTAGCAACGATGTAACATCTAATCAAAATCAACAATAATTAAAACTCATAAGTCAACATATCACTTAGATTTAAGTAATTATTAGTCTTTCTTATTAAATGTATTTGAAAATATATTATGTGATAATGGTGATTTAAAAAAGCACTTTGTCAATGATTTATGTCATCGGCAAAGTGCTTTCATTTAGTTAAGATTTAAGTTTTCTTTTAATTTCTCTTTAACTTCTTTTAGACTATTTTTATCAGGATAGAAGTAATATAGATTGTCATCACCAAGTGCGTTTTGACCGTTAATTGTTAAACGTTCTACATTGTCTTGTGCTTTATCATAGTCAGATTTGAAGCGATTTAACTGTACGAAGCTTAGGTCTGTTTTCAAGTTATCTTGAGCAGCTTTGAATATACCGTTTAATTTAGTTACTGAGTTAACAGAGAATGCTTCTCTAGCAACTGCTGTAATAACTTGTTGTTGACGCAATTGACGACCTTCATCGCCACCAGCACCATCTTCCTTACGACTACGCATGTAAGTAAGTGCTTTATCTCCATCCATATGATATTTTTGCCCTTTTTCAAATTTGTACCCATGGAATGTGAACGTAGCATTACTTGTAATATCTACGCCATTTAATTCATCAACAACTGTTTTAACGCCATCCATATTGATAGCTATATAATGATCAACTGGTACATCCATTAATTCTTCTAATGAATTTACAGCCATTTTGGGACCACCGTATGCATAAGCATGGTTGATTTTTTCAGTAGTTCCATGTCCAACAATTTTAGCACGTGTGTCTCGAGGCACACTTACCATTACAGTTTTTTTATCATCTGGGTTAATTGACATTAATACAATAGAGTCACTACGTTGACCAAGATTTTCTTGTTGTCTTTCAGCATCGTCATCTATACCGTAAAGTACAACCGTCATAGGGTCTCCCTCTTTTGTGGCCTTTTGTCTTAATTGTGAATGATCTCTATCTAAGGATTCATTAATTGAATTATTTAATGAATGTAATTTCGTAAAGATAAAAATAGCTACAGCAACAATAAGTACTAATAATATAATCAGTATTGTAATAATTACTTTAAAAGTAGTTGATTTCTTTTTTTTCATAATAATTAATCACTCATTTTTTATAGACTTTTAATAATTTCAATCACTCGTGTTTGTTGCTCATCTGTCATATCAGAACCTGATGGTAAACATACACCGTGGTCAAATAAATGGGCACTGTTATCTACACCATCAACCATTATATAATCACAAGATTCAAAGTAGGGTTGTAAATGCATTGGTTTCCAAACTGGACGTGCTTCAATATTATTTTTTTGAAGTGCATCAATCAATTCTAACGCGTTAAAGCCTGTTTTATTCTCATCAATCGTTAATGCAGTTAGCCAACGATTGGATTTAGAATCGGGTAATTCTGGTTGGAAGTCAAAACCGTCTATATTACCAAAAGCTTCATCATATTTTTCGAATATTTCACGGCGACGTTGAATACGTTGATCTAACACTTCCATTTGTCCTCTTCCAATACCTGCAGAAATATTACTTAAGCGATAGTTATACCCTAACTCACTATGTTGATAGTGAAGTGCTTTATCTCTCGCTTGTGTGGATACGAAAAGTGCATGGGCAATACGATCTTCATCATTTGAGATAAGCATTCCGCCACCACTTGTAGTGATGATTTTGTTTCCGTTAAATGAGAAAATTCCAAATTTACCGAAAGTACCACTTTTATGACCTTTATAGTCTGCACCTAGTGACTCAGCTGCATCTTCAACTAAAGTAGTTTTGTACTCATCGCAAATTTCTTTAATTTCATCCATCTTAGCTGATTGACCATACAAGTTTACCGCAATAACTGCTTTAGGCGTAATTCCTTTTTCAGCGTATTTTTCAAAAGCTTTTCGTAAAGCTTCTGGAGACATATTCCATGAGTCCATCTCTGAATCAATGAAAACAGGAATAGCACCTTGATAGATAATAGGATTAGCTGAAGCACTAAATGTTAAAGAACTACAAAATACGATATCTTCTTTTTGAACGCCGCTCTCAATTAAAGCTAAATGAATAGCAGAAGTTCCGCTACCAACTGCAACTGCTGCATTAATTCCAACATAATTTTTAATACTATTCTCAAATTCAGTTACATTCTCACCTAATGGTGCAATCCAGTTTTTGTCGAATGCATCATGTATGTAATCTAATTCAGTACCACCCATATGTGGTCTAGACAAGAATATTCTTTCTTCTTCCACTTTTATTCACTCCTTAATTTTTGCTGGCGTTCCTATGACTGTTGATTCTGTTTTAACATTATTTATGACTGTTGCACCTGCTCCTACAATACATCTTTCACCAATTTCAATTAACGGTATCACAGCCGCATTAATTGCAATGTGTGAGGCTTCGCCTACTTTAACACCACCTGCTAATGTAGCATTAGGTGAAATATGAACATAATCACTAATTTGATTATCGTGTTCGACTATTGCGCCTGTGTTGATTATTACATGCTTTCCAATTATGGAGTCCGCATTTATCACCGCATTAGGCATTACAACCGTTCCGTAACCAATCTTCGCACTAGGACTCACAACCGCTGTTGGATGAATTAATGTTGCATATTGTTCAATTTTAACTTCTAATTGATGAAAAAGTTTTTGACGAATTTGATTACTTCCAATAGCAATAATAAATGAATACACATCTTTATATTGTTTTATGTTATCCAAGTTGTCATAAAATATATCATTATCTGTGTAATATTCATCAATAGCGTTATCAAGATAACCTGCGACATGATATTGATCTGTCGTCTCAATTATATCTTTAATGACTTTTGAATGGCCGCCTTTGCCAACGATTATAATCGGTTTACTCATCATACATTACCCTTAAACTTTTCAGCGGTTACATGATTAGGCGCATTGATATCTTTACGTTTTAATATATTAATTATCGTCTTATAAATAATATACATATCTAACTTAAACGATTGATTTTCAGCATACAAAACGTCTAATTTAAACTTTGCATCCCAAGTAATTGCATTACGTCCATTGACTTGGGCCCAGCCTGTAATTCCTGGTTTAACATTATGTCGCTTTTTTTGTTCATCATTGTATAAAGGTAAATATTCCATCAATAAAGGTCTAGGACCTATCAAACTGATATCTCCTTTTAACACATTAATCAATTGTGGTAATTCATCAATACTAGATTTTCTTATAAAAGTGCCTACAGATGTCATGCGTTGATCGTCTGGAAGTAATTCTCCATTTTCATCTCTTTTATCAGACATAGTACGAAATTTATATATCTCGAATGGTTCTCCATATTGACCGGGACGTGTTTGTCTAAATAAAACCGGTTTACCTAATTTTTTTGCAATAACTATAGCTGCAGTAAGTGTGATAGGAGCTGATAAAATTAAACCTGTACCACTCACAGCTATGTCGAACAAACGTTTAATCATAACTCGTCCCCCCTTTTCATTAATTTGTTTTAAACAGGAAGTTTGTTTTTATAAATAGTTTCTAAATGTTCCCAAATGACTTCATTTCTAAACTTTTCTTCTACATTTTTTCGACCGTTAATACCTAACTGTTCTTTTTGTTGAGGATGGGTAATCAAATAATCAATCCTATCAAAGATTTGTTGATAATTACCTTTATCCACTAAAAAACCAGTGAAATTATCAACTAATGTATCTTTTGCTCCAGTTACATTATTTACAATAACTGGCACTTCAACGGCTTGTGCTTCAATGCTCACATTTCCAAATCCTTCACGATAAGTAGGGAAAAGTAAAACATCCATAGTGTTATAATATCTTACTGTGTCATTTACATGACCTGTCATGATAATATCTTGATCATTTTGTAAGTATTTGAACTCATCTTCACTAATTGAATCATCTTTTTCAATAGGACCAACTATCATTAACTTCACATTTTTATGTTTTTTCTGTACTAATTTAAAGGCTTCAATCACTTCATGAATCCCTTTATCTTTTACGATACGACCAACAAATCCAATTACAAAGTTTCCTGATATTTTTTCTTTAATGTCGTTAGGTACAGAAACGTTATCTTTCCTGAAGTTATCTATGTTAATACCATTAGAACTACCATAACCTAAAACCTTAATATCTTTTTGTTTTGCTAAACCTAATTCAACTATCTTATCTTTTAAACTATCAGAAATTGCGATAATATCAGTTGAACAATACATTGCCAATTTTTCCATGGCATAAAGAATTTTGTATTTCAAACCAGTTACAGTTTCCAATCTTAAACCTCGAACAGTATAGATACGCACTGGTCTACGTGTTATAAATGCTGCTAGTGTACCAATTAGACCAGCTTTCGGCGTGCCTGAATTAACAATGTAAGGTCTTTCTTTTCTAAAAAGTTTAATCATATTAAAAAGTGACTTTAAATCATTTTTCAAAGATATTTCTCTTTCCATGTTAACTACATGTGTAATATCAGAAGAATACGTATTTTGCTCCGGTCCTTCAGATGACACAACATGTACATCTAAATCTTTATCTCTTAAATACTCAATTTGCCCTTTCATCAAAGTGATACTTTTCGAGACCGTTACTAATTGAAATATTTTTTTATTAGTCATCCAATCACCTTATCTATATAGAGGGTTTTATAATCTCCAAAGACCTTTATTTCCGATTTCATTTTCTTCAATAACACCTTTAATATCTAGAACGACACCATTATCTTTAACAAGTTTTAAATAATCTTGTTTATTATCAACGTAATCTTTATGTGCAACAGCAAATACAATTGCATCAGCTTGAGGTAATTCATTTTTATCTTCTAAATTTATATTGTAAAATCTTTGTGCTTCTTCTTTATCTGCTTCAACATCATTAACGTGAACGTCTAAACCGTAGTCTTTTAATTCTTTGATGATATTAATCACTTTTGTATTTCTTAAGTCAGGACAATTTTCTTTGAATGTTAAACCTAAAACGTTAACAGTTGCACCTTGTACTTCTAAACCTTGTTTTAATAAGCCTTTAATGACATTTGAAGCAATAAATTTAGACATATCATCGTTTATACGGCGACCAGCTAATATTACTTCTGGATGATGGCCAACTTCTTGAGCTTTGTGTGTTAAGTAATAAGGGTCAACACCAATACAATGTCCGCCTACTAAGCCTGGCTTGAAGTTTAAGAAGTTCCACTTAGTACCAGAAGCACGTAGTACTTCGTTAGTATCAATATCTAACTTATCAAAAATCAATGCTAATTCATTCATTAATGCAATGTTTACATCACGTTGTGTATTTTCAATCACTTTTGCTGCTTCTGCAACTTTAATTGATGAAGCTTTATGAACGCCAGCTGTTACTACTGAGCCATAAACATCCGCTACTACTTCTAAAACTTCAGGAGTTTGACCAGAGACAACTTTAGTGATAGTTTCAAATGTATGTACTTTATCACCTGGATTGATTCGTTCTGGAGAATAACCAACAAAGAAGTCTTTACCACATGTTAATCCTGATTCTCTCTCAAGTACAGGAACACAGTCCTCTTCAGTCGCTCCAGGATAAACTGTTGATTCATAAACTACAATTGTATCAGGTGTTAAAACTTTACCTACAGTTTCGCTGGCTTTTAACAATGGAGTTAAGTCCGGTTTATTATTTTTATCAATAGGTGTAGGTACTGCAACAATAATAAAATCTGCTTCTTTAAGATCTTCTGAATTTGACGTAAATTTGATATCAGTATTTTTTAAACCTTCAGTTGTTACTTCGTTTGTTCTATCATAATTCTCTTTTAATTCTTTAATTCTATTTTCGTTAATATCAAATCCAATAACTTGATGCACTCTTCCGAAAGTAACCGCTACTGGCAATCCAACATATCCTAAACCTACTACTGCAATTTTTCTATCCATCTTAAAATCTCCTTTATTTGTAATATTCTAAATACCAATCTATAAATTTATTTACCCCATCCTGAATTGATGTTTCTGGTTTAAAGTCGATGTTATTAAATAAATCATCTACGTTGGCATATGTTTCAGGAACATCTCCAGGTTGTAAATCCATATAGTTTTTCTTAGCTGTTTTACCAAGTTTATTTTCAATTGCTTCAACAAATTCCATTAAACGTACTGGACTATTATTACCAATGTTATAAATTTTATAAGGTGCGTAAGAGGAACTTGGATCAGGATTAGCACCAGACCATTCTGGATTTGGTTTAGCTGGTTTTTGAATTAATCGACTAATCGCTTCGACAATATCATCAACATAAGTGAAGTCACGCATCATTTTTCCATGATTATATACATCAATTGTTTCGTCATTTACAACAGCTTTAGTGAATTTGAATAATGCCATATCTGGTCGACCCCATGGTCCATATACTGTGAAAAATCTTAGACCAGTTGTCGACAAATTATATAAGTGACTATAAGTGTGTGCCATTAATTCATTAGATTTCTTAGTTGCTGCATACAAACTTAAAGGATGATCAATGTTGTCAGATGTTTTAAACGGTTTATTTGTGTTGGCACCATAGACAGAGCTAGATGATGCGTAAATTAAATGTTTAACGTCATAGTGACGGCAACCTTCTAAAATATTCATAAATCCAACAATATTAGAGTCAATATATGCTCTAGGGTTTTCAATACTATATCTAACACCAGCTTGAGCAGCCAAGTTAACGACTACTTCTGGTTTTTCATCCTCGAATATTTTGTCTACTTTTTCATGATTTTCTAAATCAACTTTATAGAAAGTAAATTGTTCATCTCCGATTGACTTTAGTCTGTCCTCTTTTAATTGAACAGAATAATAATCATTAATGTTGTCGATACCAACAATTTCATAACCTTGACTAATTAACTTCTTTGCTAGAGTCGATCCGATAAAACCTGCTACGCCAGTTATTAATACTTTCATCTTGTATTGACCTCCTTGATTTTCTTGATTGGAACACCTGCATATAAGCAATTAGGCTCTGTACTTTTATTAACGACCGCGCCTGCTCCAATAATGCACCTTTCACTAATTCTATTGCCACCCAACACCCTTACTCCTGCAGCTATCCAAACATCATTTTCAACAGTGATTTTTTTAGACTCGATACTATTAAACTTTATTGGTGTTTCCACATCTTGCCATGTGTGCTCGGATGATATCAAAGTACTATGGTTTGCTACTGACACATTATTGCCAATCTCTATCCCTCCATAAGCATCTATGTAGCAATATGAATGTATACTTACATCATTTCCTAAAACTAATCTATGGATGTTTTTTAAGATGACATATTTACCAATATATATATTAGAACCAGCGCTTTTAGTATATTTTTTCAAATATAATCGTCTATAAATAATTGAAGGTATTGAATCACTTATTAGTGAAATATCCCACAATAAATTGCATACTGGCTTCGGAATAATATTGTATGGAATTTGCAACAAATTGAATAATTTATTCTTAGACATATTAATCAATTTATCCTCTCCTTCTAAACTTCAATTTGTAATAGTAATACAATAGTGAAGCAAATGGTGTTAATACTAGTGAAGTTATGAATTTTTCAGTATCTTTGAATCTATATTTAGGATTTAAACCTGTATCTATCCAAGATATGTCATAAAGTAGGTAATTGATTAATTTATCTTTATTCGTTGGTAATTGTCTATGAGCTAATTTGCGATATTCGCAATAGTTTTCAGCTGATTTAAAGTAATTTGTTTTAACCTTACTACTAATACCGTCTTCTTGATATTCAACATATTTTGTATTGATATTAGACAAATAACAATCATATAGTTCACTAAATTCAAACCATTGATAAGACGGTGGCATATGCTTAGAACTCCCATATTGAGGAAAAGTCATATTTCTAATAATACTAGTTTTAAATACATAACATTTATCATGTCTAACCTTATATTTGTAACGTAAGTCTACCCAATTTACTTTTTCAATATTAGGTAATTTTTCGCCAACAACGTCGCCATTTTCATAAGTATCTAATGTGATTAATGCTTTCATATCAACATTGTTTTGAAAGCTTTCATTAAAAACTTGAACCGCATTTGGATAAAACCAATCATCACTGTCTAGAACAACAAAAATGTCACCTTTAGCAGCTTTGAGTCCAACATTAGATGCTATATGTTTACCTTGATTCTTTTGATAAATATAATGGATTGGAAATTTTTCATTCTTAAATGTCTCTATTAATTGAGCTGTATTATCTGACGATCCATCGTCCACAATTAACCATTCAAAATTGTAGTCTGTCTGATTTAACAATGATTCGTAAAGTCTAGGAAGTGTATGCGCTCTGTTAAAAGTAGGAGTAAAGATTGTTAACATTTTATTAACCCCCTATATGCTTTATAGTTTCAATAAATTCTTTGCCTTTATCTACATTTTCATTAGGTGCACTTTCAAGATTAGATTTGATAATTTGGTAAAGTTCTTTGTTATTCTTGAGTTCTTCAATTTTCAACGAAATTTCATTACCATCCATGTTCACTATAAAGCCATTTTCACCATCATTAATTTGTTCATAAACAGTTTCAAAATTAGTAGCTACTACTGGGATATTGTAATGTAAGGCTTCATCTATAGTATTAGATTTCCCTTCAAACCTTGAGGGATGCACTAATATATCCATTTTACGAACAATGCTACCAGTATTAAATCTAAAACCTACTGGTAAAACAATTTGCTCCAAATGATTTTTTTTAATTTCTTCATCAAGCCAGTTACTTAGTTTTCCAGCACCAACCACGTACCATTTAACTTCTATACTTTTTGACTTTAATATTTTTGCTGCCTCTATTAGCAAGTCTAAACCTTTCCCATTATCTAATCGGCAAATTGTACACAGATTAAATGTACCTGTACTAATATTAATATCTTCATCTGCAATATTTTCATATAATTTAATAGGTAGGCTATTATAAAAAGTAAATGGTTTAATATTAAATATATCTTCAAAAATATCTGAACACATTTTAGAGACTGAAAGCATTCCATCCATTTTATCGAAATATTTTTGATCAATATTATGGTCTCTCTTCAATACCCTATAATCTGTGCGAATCCACCCTATTTTATGTTTTGCATTAATAAAGTCTTCTATAAAATAAACTGAATGTCCACCTGAAACACCGATTGCATAGTCATAACGTTTTTTTAATGTTGAATCAGCCCACTTATTATCTACCCAAAATTGTTGCTTAGCCTTAGTTGTATCATGGAGTTTCAATTTGCTTTTTAATATAAACAGAAATGCATTTAATACTAATTTAGGAGTGGAGAAATTATTCATGATTTTTGTTATTAAATGCTTACGGTTAAGCATTAATACTGAAAATCTAGAATTAACAGGTTTGACATTAACGTAATCAGGTAGGTATTTTGTTAAACTATCCTCTTGATTTAAAATCATTAAGTCAATTTCATGATTAGTATCTTTTAACTCATAAAACAAATTAAGTAAGCTTTTTTGCGGTCCACCAAAGTTGAAATTGTTGACAACAAATAATAATTTCATAATAAACTCCTTAGCAACTATAAATTATTAACTATCTTGCGTTAATTTTCTCTTTTTTAATATCTTTAATCACGTACCAAACCCAATACCAGTTATTATGTACTAATTGAACAATTAATAAAGGTAGTAATAAATAAATCAACTTATTATCGAAAAACTGTAATAGCACTAATTGCACTACCACCGTTACAATGGCTGACGTTAAAAATGATTTGTGATGTGGTATCAAATTTTTAGTTGCTAAAAAGTTAGTAAATAATGTTTGATTATTATATAAAAATCTATAGACTATGACGATTAACATAGGGATTAAATTAAGTAGCCTATAATCTGCCCCTATGATACTTAAAATCCAGTTACCTAAAAGTAAAAATAGAGAAAATGCTATGAAATTAAATAAATAGCTAGTGATCAGTGCTTTTCTAAATAAAGTTAATAATTCATCATATTTATTTTTCACTCTTAAATAGTTTAATTTAGCTAAATATGTGTTGTAATATGAATTTGAAAGCATAATTATCAATGTAATAATTTGATTAACAAAACCAAATTGACCTGATACTTTTAATGATAAAAAATAAGAACTTAATATAATTGGAAAATTAATAATTAAGTAATTTGAAATTGATATTGAGCCAGTTCTCAAAGTATTAGGAATTAAAGCTTTCAAAATTTCTTTATCATAATTGATTTTCAATTTGCCTTTTGTCTTTTGAGTTTCAGACGAATATTTATAATATGCTACTGATTGTAAAATTCTATTTACCACTACTGAGATAAAGTAAGCAACGGATACTCCAATTAATCCTAAACCTATCATTAAAAATAAAATAGATAGGATTAATTGTGTTCCTTTTGTTACAACCAAAATTTGATTATATGTCTTAATTGCTCCTATACCTTTTAAAACTGAATTCCAATACGAAAAACTAATATTTAAAACAATTGAAATCATATAAAATGCCCATGAAATTAACATGGTTTCCATTTTAATTTCTCCATTATTAATAGTTACCATGTACCATGTTCCAATCGAAATAAATAGCGCAAATATGATTGTGCCCATTGAAGTATAAATAAATTTTACTGCTGAAATCACTTTAATGAAATATGGAATATTCATTTTTGCATTCTCATCTTTAACAGTTTCGAAGCCTTCACTTTTAACGTTTTGAGCACCAGACCAAAGATAACTCACATTTCTCGTTATAATAGTTTGAAATCCAAAATCAATAAGCATAGCTAAACCATATAATGAAGTAAACGTATACCAAACACCAAGTTCAGCAGAATTTAAAAATTTTAATATGACAGGTAGTAATATGACATTTATTCCTTGGACTAGTAATAAACTTACATATCCCCATATTACATCTTTTCTTCCAATATTCATTCTAATTTCCTTCTAACTACAATTTTTTTGTTTAAAATCGCGATTACTAATAAAACTAAGAAGAAGTTTGTAAAGAATGAAAGTAATATGGTTGCGTTTGACATAAAGAATAAAGAAAATTTCAAACATAAATAAGCATAAACGTATAATGTAAAAACTGAGTTACTATTATGAATGTTTTTATCTAACAACATTACAACTAAAAGTACAATTATTGAAAAAATTGGTGATAAAATTGCTCCAAAATATAGATAACCTTGTCCTAGCAGTGGAAGAATTTGGTCACTTACTCCTACTTTTTTATAAAACATATCATTAAAAGTAACTAATGCACTTTGAAAATTAGTAAAGAATGAGTTAACAAAAATAACGGAATGAGTGATATCACCTAAAACCCCATTTATTTGGAAAGGGCTGTAAACAAAAGAACTTTCAATCGAATGACCTATATTTATTAATCCTGAAAAATAAATTTGAACATCTGTATTAAAATTCTCTATAGCTCCAGCTGAATGATACAATCCTCTTGCAGTCACAACATTTGTATTCTGTTTTAAAAGTGTTGATACACTAATAACTAGTAAACTCAAAATCGCTGACAGAGTAATAATCAGTTTTCTATAGTTTTTATATAATATAAACACAGTAAATAAACCTGTAATTAGTGGAATGACAATACTCGATCTACTTGTCCCAATAATGAATGAAGCAGATATCATAATTACTAGTAATGAAAGAAATAGATATAATATATTTGGTTTTCTTTCATAGAACTTATAAATTATATTTAATAAACCCACTGTTATAACAATTTGAGCAATTTGAACTAACAGTGCTGTCAATCCAACGTCTGCTGTTACATCGTTGTTCAATTCAGATGCTGACCAAATAAATGCATATCGTCCTATAGAGGTTGGAAATAATGCAACTAATGTCAGTGTGAAAATAACGAATATCCATCCAAACAAGTTAGGTCTTGATTTGACATTTTGAAATTCATTTTTATTTGAATAAAAGTACTTATGAAAAATTGCAAAAACAACAAATAATACAATCATTTCATAAAGCATTAAATTAACTGCTTGTCCCTGGATAACCATCGAGACGGACGATCCAATTTGAATATCCGATCCATAAATAGCCATTAACAACGGCGAGACAACATATCTTAATAACATTGTAAAATTAATTACAGTTATTCCTAAGTTGTTAAACATATATCTACTAAATGAAGGAAATACAACAAACAAAATTAAAAATATTAAAGGAATAAGTACTAAATTATTTGGAATGTTAGATGAACTAACTAGAGAAGCTATAATACTGAAAATCGATAAAACTATAATTATAATTCTATAAACATTTACCATAATTAATACTTCCCATTCGCTAAATTAATTAATTTGTCTTTAATTTCAGTGTTATGTGTTTCTAAATAATCAATAGCTTCATCTATTTCCTCTTTAGGAGGTGTAGTTGTTTTACCTCTATATATTTTTTCATACACTTGTTCAGGATGTATTTCATTTTCATTTAATAATTCTTCATAAAGTTTTTCTCCAGGTCTAATACCTGAAAACTGAATTCCTATTTCTTCTTCTGATTTACCACTTAATCTAATTAAATTACGTGCTAAATCAACAATTTTAACGGGTTCACCCATATCAAGCACGAAAACTTCGCCTCCCTGAGCTAAAGCACCTGCTTGTAGTACTAGTCTAGATGCTTCTGGTATAGTCATAAAATATCTTGTCATATCTGGATGTGTAACAGTAACTGGACCACCAGCAGCAATTTGCTTTTTAAACAACGGAATCACCGAGCCACGAGATCCCAAAACATTTCCGAATCGAACTGCTACAAAGTCAGTATATCCATTTTCTTCATTAAGGTTTTGAATAACCATTTCTGCCATTCTTTTTGATGCTCCCATAACATTTGGGGGATTCACTGCTTTATCTGTTGATACCATAACAAATTTTCTTACGCCTGCTTTTTTAGCAGCATATGCAGTATTTCGAGTTCCTAGAACGTTATTTCTAAATGCTTCAGGTGGGTTATATTCCATTAACGGAACATGTTTATGTGCTGCTGCATGATAGACTGCATATGGTTTATATTCGTTCATAATCTCACTCATGCGCGTAGAATTTTGCACATCCGCAATTAACGGTATTATTTCAATTTTATCTTTATACATATTGCTAAGTTCTTGATGAATTAAATAAATACTATTTTCACCATGACCTAATAATAAAATACGTTCTGGTTGGAATTTACAAACTTGTCTACAAATTTGGCTCTATAATAAATTGGAC